>WJXE01000380.1 GCA_009665115.1 Nitrosopumilales archaeon | reverse complement strand
GCTACTGATTCAAGATCAAGATCATTCTCAGGTACAGGTACAAGAGATTCAGTGTATAGCAGCATAGGTACAGTTCTAACTTGTCTTCCTCACAATACGGACATAAAAGTTCCTGTTAACCCGTCACTTTATATAAACAATCGCCTCGATTCTTCAGTCTCGGTATTCTGTTATTCTTCTAATTTCTTTTATCTTTTATCTTTTCGAGTTGTACGAAAGTCAAGATGCAAATTAAAAGCCATTCATTATCCTCGCTTGCCATATATACGAAGCATTTGCAGCCCTCTTTCTATGATTGATCCGGGTATATTGCTATAATCAAATTACCCAAGTCTTATAGTATATTTATGCTAGGTTGCCTCTGAGTTCATGGCAAACTCAAATATCGAACTTGGGTCTGACTCTAGTTCAAGCATTCTATTTCTACGTTTCGCTACAATTCTACTAGAGAATTAATATGGACAGCGGGCCCGTCGGGATTCGAACCCGAGACAGCCGGATTTCTTCCCTAGGTTAAAAGTCCGGTACTCTACCTGGCTGAGCTACGGGCCCGGTTTAATCCTAGGCTCAGGCATCGTATAATTTATTTTTATACACTCGCTAAGGATATGGATGCAACTGGCGAGGCAAAACAATTTAAGTGCTTGCTTAAAAGCCTCCTTTGTGCGCCCGGGTAGTATAGAGATTGCTGATCATCGGTAGTCATAAAATCCGGTCCAGTATGGGGGACTGTCACTCCTTCGACCCGGGTTCGAATCCCGGCCCGGGCGCTGTTTTCCCTTTTTTCATAACGGCTGGAAATTCTATTCAGCTGCTGATTTGCATATAATCAGCTAGACGTGCAAATATCTCGTCGCTACTTACCGCTAGGAATGATATTCTTGCTTTGTTATCTATCTCAGAATCAAGCTTCAAGCCATCGGTCGAGTACAACTTTCCTCCTGCTTCCTTTACAATGAGGTAAGCCGCTGCGAGATCCGTTGCACGAATTTTTCCGCGAATATCAATATAAGCATCTAAAAACCCTCTAGCAAGATAGCACAATTCCAAGGCGTTTGCTCCAAATTGTCTGATGTGATTAACGTTTGAAATAACTTTGAGCAGGCTCATTATGACCCCCGGAGAGGCACCCGATAAATTCAGACCTACCAGAATATCGTCCAGATTGTCGCTGTCAGCAAATTTCAATGACTTGCTTACCTGGATTTGAGTGTTGTTCATAAACGCACCTCGCTGATCCGAGGCATGATAGAGATCACCTCGTGACAAGTCGATTATAGCGGCGTCAATTACCGAGGCGAGTTTGACGTCTTTTGCGTAGGCTAGAGAACAACAATAGAAAGGTATTGCACGACTTGTATTAGTCGTTCCATCAATAGCATCCATGACCAAAAAACCATCATCCTCACCGTTGATTGTACCTGATTCCTCTGCGACAATTGTAGGGTTAAAGTTGTGTTTCTTGACTATTTCCATCACTGCTGCTTCAGCAACAACATCGATTCTTCTACTGATATCTCCCCCTGCACCTCTTCCCAATTTCTCATTGCCCTGTTTGGTTCCGACTAACCCCCTTGTTTGATAGTATACTTGGTTGCATGCTTCTTTTAGCAGGTCAAGTATATCCATGATTGTCAGTCTTTTTCGCTTCGTTATTTGTCAAGAAGAAAATATCTTGTTTTTAGTTGTACTAAAAAAATAATGGTCCATCTACAGACGCCGCCATATAAAAAAATTGTATCATACTGAAATCTCCTCTGTTTTTCTCTTCTTTTCTTTTATTATCCTATATATCCAGAGTTTGGCCGCCAGGTACATGCTATAAAACAGGAACCGTGATTGCATACTCAATCAATCGATGAAATAGGTTATAAAGTTGTTGGAATTAATTAATGCATACAACGACAATAAGAACAAGAACAACAAGAACTAGTACTTCCTGATTGATGACCAGTATCTATCGCGAATAGAGAGTATCATGATTGTCAGGTTTTTCGCTCACGCTGTATTGGTGGATTAATGTGATCAATAATACAGAATACATAATGT
>WJXE01000379.1 GCA_009665115.1 Nitrosopumilales archaeon | reverse complement strand
CTACAAACACAACAATCACAACAATCACAACAGCAATAGCATCAAAGTTGATCAACAGGTCAATCAGCAAAATGCATGCACATCACCACCACCACAAAAAATGGATACCAGCAGTTTAAACGGTGCGATGGGTAGCAGTAGTAGTACAGTCTGCCTTAACTTTGGCGACAATAGTGCCGACATACACAAATAATCTTGAATGAAAGTAAGACAAATCTTCTCTATTTTTTTTGTGAGTACAACGACAGGATGTATGCATCTAATTTTAACGGCAAATTGACAAACGACTATAACAAGAAGAGGATATTACACACTGCCTGGATAGAACATTTAGAAATGAATCCAAGCAAGCTGAAACAAGGGATGTCTGGACGCCCCTTGTCCAAAGAATGGCTCAAAGTAAGACGAATGAACAGACTGAACCAAGAATTATATGATTTGCTCGGAGGTCGATGAAATACATTCACGCCCGAGAAAGAATAATATTCTATTCCGAAATTATGAACACCTAAAAAGGACGGGATTCATTACTTGATCAACGAAATGAACATTCTGTCCGACGATGGTATTAAGCGTAACGAAAATGAATCATCCGACGTTAACAACACAGAACCTCTTTCCCAGAGCTGAGTCTTTTGAATGTTAAGATCTCTGACATAGTACAGCAATTGTCTAGAATGAACCCTAATTGAGAGAAGTAATGTAATGTCTTCATTGCAAGAATACCATAAGAAAAGAAATTTTGACGATACTCCAGAGCCGACAGGAACAATCAGACAGCAGCAAAAAAAGACAAGAAGTAAACAGAGGAGCAAATCCGATAATTTGAGATTTGTGGTACAAAAACATCATGCAACGAGATTACATTACGACTTTAGATTGGAGGCAAAAGATGGCACACTAAAATCATGGGCTGTACCGAAAGGTATCTCACTTGATCCAAAAACAAAGAGGCTAGCAATTATGACCGAGGATCACCCCTTAGATTATTTACTATTTGAAGGTGTGATTCCTGAAGGAAACTATGGAGCAGGTACTGTAATTGTGTGGGATACAGGGACTTATATTACAGAGCGAGAACTTTCAGAGCAGCTACAAACCGGGAAGATATCTTTTATTTTATTTGGCCAAAAATTAAAAGGAAGATTTGCACTAGTCAAGATTAAAAGAAGAAAAGGAGCAGAAGAAGAAGAAGATAATCAATGGCTTTTGATAAAAGAAAATGATGAATATGCTTCGCCTGATCTAGATCTGACTAGTACAAGACCCGAGTCAGTATTAACTAGAAGAACAATTGAAGATTTGGAAGCTACAAAATTAGAAAGAACCAATCGTAACCAACTAGAACAAAAAAGAAGGACAAGGAGCAACAAAGAGGAAATAGACGCAAACGACGAAGAGACAGGAGAAAAAGAAGTCAAGCCAAACATCACATCTCATTATGAGTTTCCAACTACTGTTAAGCCAATGCTGGCCACATTAGTAGATAAGCCATTTAATAACAAAGATTGGGTCTTTGAAATAAAGTGGGATGGAGTCCGTGCTCTGGTTTTTCTTAGCAAGACAAGACAAATTTTCGAACTAAAGTCCAGAAATGATAAATCTATTACTCACAGATACCCGGAATTGTTATCACCATTGGAGGCTGCGATAAACTGCAGAGAATCAGTGATTCTTGATGGAGAAATAGTTGTGTTGGACGATAAAGGCTATCCTAACTTTCAAAACCATCAAAGAAGAATGAATGTCGACTCTCCTAAGGAGATTGCGACGCTGGCCGAACAGATACCAGCCACGTATTATCTGTTTGATATCCTGTATCTTGATGGAAAGAATCTACAGAGCTTACCGTTTGTAGATAGAAGAAAAATCTTATCTGATGTGATTAGACCAAACAACAAAATCAAAGTATCAGATTTTGTTGAAGAGAAGGGACTTGAGGTATATAAAAAAATCAAAACTATGAATCTAGAAGGAATCATGGCAAAGAGGAAATCCAGTATGTATTTGCAGGGAACTAGATCTACTGATTGGCTAAAGTTGAAGATTATAAAAAC
>WJXE01000378.1 GCA_009665115.1 Nitrosopumilales archaeon | reverse complement strand
GCCAATACCAATGCTAGGACAGCTTGGGTGCTTTGATGTATACCACACAATGTTTATCTATTGCTAAGAATTATGAATGAGTGTTACTGCAAGAAACGGCGTCTTTGCAAGTAGTTGTAATTCCTAAATGTTTTCCGTAACACATTTATCGCAATATCTTTCAATCAGAGTAGCATCCATTACCCTGAACAAAGCTTTTTGTGTTGCTAGAGTTCCACAGGTGATGCAGTATTTCCTTTTATCCATTGTTACACTAATGGGCACAGCCTTCGCTTCCATAGCTGATACTGATATTAGCGTTCTTTGAATCATTTCTTATTCTTCCTCATACGATAGGATCGCTTTATATGTCATATTATACACTTCTTCATATCTATCTATGTTCTAATACTTGATGCCAGTATGTAAGGATTTTAAAACACTATGCGGAAGTTCGGCAATGGGATTTGCTGTAGGGTACGTGAAAGGATAGTCAGAATGTTGCAGCATATTCCGAGGAATTGGATGACTTTAGCAGTGTATAACCTCTATCAGAAAATCGCGCAAACAAAAAACAAAATGCACAAGACCCAGGAAAGAGCGGCCAGAGATAGACATTGAATTGGGTATTGAATGAAATATTAGTACTAAGTAGAGATGACTAGGATTGGAGATTGAGTGTATAGCTACTGAAAATTGTGTGTATAGTCTGCAACAGCATTAACGTCAACAAGGCAAGATTGAAGATAATGACGATTCCAACTCATTTGAGTCACTTTGCACAGACGTCTTCACCCAACTCATTTGATACAAGAAATAGAATCTGACGATTATAACAAGTATGGATTTAAAATTGGCAACACACAATATAAAACTCATGGGGCAATCCTATTCTATTCAATCAAATTCAATCACTAGAAAAAATAGACCTTTAAAGCTCCTCAAAGATAATAGAGGATCATTGAATGTATCAACTTGTTCAAATCCATTGTCTGTTAAATTCTGGGAACTGTCCTTGGACTGTAGTAGCTGTTTCGCTGTGATGATGAAGTTATCATCCTAAATTACGGATCGCCTTAGAACAGAAATATCAAGATGTCTAATTTCTGCACCAGCTTCAGTGAGATCTTTAATTGCAATTTCTCTTCCATATACTTCGTGGAACTCTGGGCTTTGCATCTTTGAAAACAATCTTACTACAATACTGCATAGAGTACGCAGCCATCATATCCAGAATAGCCGCCAGGTATCTTTTATGAACTGGTCAAACGTGAAGCTTGGCATATTCGGGAACAAGGTGTCTAAATATCGTGTTGCTTGTCTTTGTGCAGTTAATTTCGATCTAAGGCATTAATTACTCTATACTAATCTTACAGAATTAGTCAGAACTTGAAAATAATCACTCGCAACCAACAAAGACTCACTGATATCTCACAGGGCAGGGCGAATTACTTTTTCCAAAAAGAACTCTCCGGCTCTGTAGGAGCTCCTTACCAACGGCCCAGCTGCAACATATTTGAACCCCATTCGTTCTATAATTTCCTTAAACTCTTTGAATTTCTCTGGACTTATGTATTGAACTACTGGCAGATGTTTGTATGTCGGTTGAAGATATTGTCCAATTGTCAACACATCTACTCCTGCAGACCGAAGATCAAGCGCTGTTTGCCTGATCTCCTCATCGGTTTCGCCAATACCTACCATTATGGAAGATTTCGTGAAAATTTTAGAATTAAATTCTTTAATTTTTTTTAAAACGCGCAATGATTGACTATATGATGCTCTGCCATCTCTAATTGTAGCAGAAAGTCTCAAAACCGTTTCAATGTTGTGGCTTATAACCTCGGGATTAGCGTTAACTATTTTTCTTATTGAATTATTATTGCCTTGAAAATCTGGAATCAGCGGTTCTACTATGATCTTCGGGCACATGAGCTTTATTGCTTTGATTGTATCAGAGATATGACCAGATCCTCCGTCTTCCAAATCATCTCTGCATACCGAGGTGATAACTACATACTTCAACCCCCAATCCCGAATTGCTTTGGCTACTTTAAATGGCTCTTCTGCGTCAAGTAGGGCTGGTTTATTTCCACTTTTTACAGCGCAAAATCTGCAATGACGAGTGCATAGATCTCCCATGATCATGATTGTAGCTGTACCAGTTCCCCAGCATTCGGCTATGTTAGGACATCTTGCTTCTTGACATACAGTATGAAGATCTAGTGTCGAGATGGTTCGCTTGATGTTTGAGTAGCTGTTACCCGACGGGACCATTATCCTAAGCCAGTCAGGTTTGCTAATTATGATGTTTTCCTCCTATAACTATACCCTTTAGTATCCGTATTAAGGACCTTATGTTTATGTATGTCATATTCATGTCAATGCTTCAAGACCTAAAACAAAACGAATCATGCGCATTATGGCTAGAAAGCTTTAGATCAAAAAGTACAAGAAATGCCTACAGTATTCATCTTTCATTATTCTGCAAATTTTACAATTGACCAGAACGTATGGGGAAATGCTACAGTCAATGATCTAATTCAAGATAGTAAGAAAGCATTGAATGTTCTTATACAACAGCCTGAAGTAGATCCTAAGAGAATAAGTA
>WJXE01000377.1 GCA_009665115.1 Nitrosopumilales archaeon | reverse complement strand
GCATACGGTGGATCTGGTGACAATGTACTTATATCTGGTAGCTCTTCGAGTGCTCAGCTATATGGTGGTTCAGGAAATAACATTTTCATAGGTGGTACTGGTGATACCCTCATGGTGGGTGGGAAGGGAAATGATCAATTCTATGCTGGATCAAGTCATGATGTTATGATAGGCGGTGGAGGAGCCAACTACTTTGACTGTGGCCCGAATGGTAATGGAGTAATTCTAGACTTTAATGCAAAGAACGGTGATACTAAAGCAAGTAACTGCAAATTCGTTATCACAGTACCTACTGGAGTCCAGACACTTCCTTGACATTACCCTGAACGCGTGCCTGTCAGTGGCTAGCTTGTGTAATACCTTTATTTTCTTACTGCATCAACATGATACTGCAGTCAATCCGAAACGATGAACCTTACCAAGGCAAAAGAGCCTACTTCCAGTCTCTCTCCGGCGTTGTTGTTATCTGAAAAGAATCATGACACCTGAATATATACTGATAAATAACTACAGACAAATGTTTATACCCGTTAGACAAAGATATAATAATTGAAGTGCTTCTTCTAGAACATACTGCAATCAAAATGAGAAAAAGGCCTCTAATAGTTATTTTGATTGTCCCGGTAATAATATTTGTACTACTTTTAACATCCTTGGCTTTTGTCGAATCAGAAACAACATATGGGCAGATAGGAGGAGCAACCACCAGCGTCCCCCCAACCAATTTTCGGAACGCATTTAACAAAAATGTAAACACGACAAGTCAAAAACCAACAACTGCTACAACGGCAAATACTGCTGCTGCCCCTATTGCCACTACAACATCAAAAGTCACCACACCTATCCAAACAACTAAGAGCCTTCAGACTACATTCGCAGAACTTGCGAAATGTCTGGCAGCAGGTACCTGCCGCCCAATCGTAGGATCCGAAGGAGATGACCGTATTCAAGGTGGTAACGGCAGCAGTCTAATAATTGGCCTAGCAGGAAACGATATCATACATGGGGGAACTGGCGATAACATAATTATCGGCGGACCAGGAGATGATCAGCTGTATGGTGGTGGTGGCAACAACATAATCATAGCTGGTGGACAAGGAACAAATCAGATCTATGGTGGAAAAGGAAATAATATACTTATTGCAGGATCAGGTAACACGCTTCTGGTAGCTGGTCATGGAAACGATAAATTGTATGGAGGAGCTGGCAACGATGTTTTGATTGGTGGACCAGGTGCAGATTACTTTGCATGCGGGACCAGTGGGACAGGTGCAGCCAGCACCAGTAAAAGTGTTGTATTAAACTTTAACGCATCAAAAGGTGACGATACAGACGGCAACTGTGCAATAGTACTAGGTCAATAGAATCCAATAGCCAAATCTTGGCATACTTTTGATCTCATTCGCCAATATAATGCGCTGAAATGCAAGTTGTGGTCATCCATGTGTCTATTTTGAATGACTTTATCAGCTATACTGCTACCAAAATTTTATAGACAGCGCTGTTGCAATCCAATTTTGATTTTCAATACGTAGTAGAATTATGAGAAACCGTGGAGCTCCCTATCTTAAATGAATCAAGCATCTTCTGAATTGTTGGCAAGTAATCGGGGTATCTTGCAGCAACTGCCTTATAGATCAGCAGACATGTGTCGCCGTTACCAATTGCAACCCAAACTTCCATTGTTTTAATATTAAGCCTGTGTTCAGTGTTGCTGTCAAGATTAAATATTTCCATAGTATTATTAACCACCCGTTTGTACCCATGTTTACCTGCAAGAGTGATATCGCTTTGTGGGATGAGTTTTTTGGCTTGAGTCTGATTCAATATTTGTATTATGAGGTGTTCCCGCCAATGATCCGAGGCATTTACCGAGGGTACTAAGAAATTAGCAACTAGATCAATACCCACAGGCGCTAATCCCATTCGAGGATATTCAATTTTTTCCCAACTAGACGGGTATTGTATTGATATTCCATAAGTTGGATTTTCATAAATCACGTAATTATTCGTTAATGCTGACGCGGTACTAATAGAATTTTTTTGGGACGAAACAAGGGAAGACGGAGCTCCTGAAG
>WJXE01000376.1 GCA_009665115.1 Nitrosopumilales archaeon | reverse complement strand
CTGTCAAATTTACTGAAGAGGGAACTATATTAGTCAATGTACAAAAGCCGCTACAAGAGGATCTTATCGTTAGCGTAAAGGATGCTGGTACTGGCATAGACCTAGGAATATTTCCAGGGTTATTTGAAAAATTTGCATCTAAGAGCCTATGCGAAAAGTCCACTTCTTCTATAGGTGATCCATGCACATGCAAAATGTAATATTCCAATATAGTTTTCAATCCTCTTTTCCCATCTTATCAGCAATCGTCTGAATCTGTTCATCCAAGAATGGGTTCTTTCAACAACCCATCGTCTAGCTCTGTATTTTGGTATTCCTTCTTTAATGCTACTTCTTTCCTTACCTTTTAATCTGATGTGAATTGTATAACCATACTCTTCCAGTAATTCGTATACCTCTGGAAACTCGTAGCCTTTGTCCATGCACATGTGCTGCTTCGATCTGATTGTTGGGTCAGGTCTATAGATGACTATGCTTTGCAGTGTTGCTTTGGTCATCTTCATGTCATGCCTGTTAGCTCCATCTACACATACACCAAGTGGTACTCCTTTACCATCTACCAGAATACTACGTTTTGTACCTGATTTAGCTCTGTCTGTGGGATTTGGTCCTGTGCTTTTTTCCCCCAAGAGGTGCTTTTGTAATAACACCATCCATAGCCTGCCATTTCCAATCGATCCCAGTTTTTTTATCGTACATAGCCAATCCATCGATCCACATTTGCTTGAAAACACCAGCCTTTCTCCATTCCTGGAATCTGTCATGTACTGTACTTGAAGCACCAAGACTTCTAGGTAGAGCATTCCACTGACAGCCTGTACGTAGGACGTAGAAAATAGCACTCATAGCCTTCCTGTCATCCATTCTTGGACGACCAGTCTTTTTCTTCCTTCTCCTACGTATTGATGATGATAGCAATGTAATGATTCTATCCCATACAACGTCAGGTATGCAGTATGAGGAATCAACTCCAGTAACCTCTGATATCAATACAGCTCAAAAGAAAGTGTAGTACAGCTTAGCTTTATCGATCAAACACAGTTTGCTTGTAACTCAATTAAACTCTACTTTTCGGATAGGTTCTAAGTTAGTTGATGAGCTTCGGCACATAGATGGAATCAAAGGAAATTTCTATGTTAATGAAACAGAGTATCTTGCTCCAACATCATTTCATGAGAAAGGAAAGCCTGCGTCAGAACTTATCTATAGTAATATGAAGGAGTTTGTAGAGCATCAGCAGTATGTTTTTGATACTTTGTGGAATAGATCAATACCTGCAGAAGAAAAGATAAGGGAAATTGAAGATGGTATCATCCCAGAATTTGTAGGAATGGTTCTAGATCCTTTTGAAGTTCAAAGAGTTATCGTCAAGCTATTAAAATCAGCTAAAGAAGAAATACTTATTGCATTTAGTACAGCCAATGCATTACGTCGCCAAGAACGCGTAGGATCACTTGAATTACTAAAGGAAGCCGCAGGACGTGGCGTGAAGGTTAGGATCTTAACACCTGAGGATGATAGAATAGCAGAGACCAAACTAAAGTTAGAAAGCCAAAAAATAGATATTAGATATATTGAAGAGTCATCACAAATCTCCTTTCTCATTGTAGACAGAAAATCTTCATTGGTTGTTGAGTTGAAGGATGACTCACAAGAAATTACCTTCGAAGCTATTGGATTCACAACTCACTCCACCAGAAGGCCAACTGTTATGTCGTATGCTCCAATATTCGAAAGCCTCTGGAGACAAGCTGGATTATACCAAGAATCTAAGGATAAATTAGATGTTGCCGAAGATGAACTGGCTAATATGAAGCAGTATTTGAATGAGGTATTAAAGGAAGTTAGTAGTATGAGAAGCAAGACATTGTGATGAACCCTAGCGTTTACCTCACTTAGGTAAGATATCATTCAAAATTAACTCTTCCCGATGTTGTTTGGTCGATATTTATGTTGCAGTTTATTGCAATATTACCAGAATTAATGCACAAGTAGTCCTTGCGAATAGGCATGTTCAGTAGCAGCAACTTGAACTTCCTATAATAATAGAAGCTCAGAAATTACTTCCTGAGAGAATTTTAATG
>WJXE01000375.1 GCA_009665115.1 Nitrosopumilales archaeon | reverse complement strand
CTGTTGTGTCCATAGTTGTGATACTCTTGTTACCTTTACCTTTAACAAATAAAGCCATAGAGAAAGTGTTTGCAGCTTCGACCATGTTACCATCTAAAACACAAGCTACTACCCCCATAAATTCAATAGCTGCGGAAACCAAAAATAATAGCCTCGTCGTGGCACAGACTCCATTTTATCAAGCAGAGTTCGGGAAGCTGATAGGTCAAACCGTACTGAATACTGGAGGAGTTCCTCAGATACAAGAGTCTATCATAGAAAATGGAACTATGAATGGTGTTGGTAATGTTACAAACCTCGAAACATGGGTTGATACTTTCAAATCTCCTGCAATAGCTTATGGAGTTGGCCAAGGGATACTAACTACGAAGGATAAACAAAGGGCAACTTGGATTGCACATGACATCGGCAGGACCAATGATAATAATGGGGCAATAACATATCATGGGGTGATGTTTTTTAGTAGTAACTCTACTGGTAAACTTGCTTTTCTTAACAACTTGGAAGGACTCTACATTACAGAGGTAAATGGTAGCAAGCAAACAACAAAAATGTGGGAGTGGAAATAAAAGTCATTAGGATATTTTTAACTGCCCAATAGAAATAGCAGAGTACAGCAAACCAAAAAATCCCTTCTTTCTTTTTTGTTGTTTTTACTTTTTAAATTGAGAGTAGGCCGACAAATACAAAAAAAGGGGAAGAATAATTTATCATGCGGTCTTTATGAGCTTGCGGAAATGATCAGCATTCTTTGCAATCTCTTCATTCCAAGTTTCTTCTGTATATCCGTGGACTTCGATTCCATGCTTCTTTACGTTTTGTAATAATTCTTCTTCAGTTTCACCATGCATCGTGTGTGTACATACTGGATCGCCAGCATCTTTGCAGTTGAGGCTTAAAGTCATTAAGAGCATATTGTGATTCATGAAAGTTAAACATTTCGTCCATGAAAATTAATTGGTATACACTAGGTGATGATAGCATCCATAATGAAATATGCGCAGCAGCTAAACATAGTTTGTTCATTTTCTTTTGGCTAGGAAGGTTCTCAGTTCAGATATATTGATTGCAGTTTGTCATCTTTCAAGCCCAATATAGACAAGTACAACTCTACGTTTCCAAAGATGTGCATTATCTGGGTCATTATCAGTTACAATCGCGTTTTCGGTGATCTTGACGGATTGTACAATGGAGAACGCGACAGCACAGGAGAACCGCGACGCACTCTCAACACGTTCCGAATACTGCTACTACGCAATTTGCCGGACTCGTTTCCGAGTCTTTGAGAATATTTCCTTGTTTTACTACCTTCTTGTGCGGAGTGCCATTATTCTCTAGTTTTTGAACATCTACTGAATAAACGCTATCATCCACCACGATAGCAACAGTTGTCCTATTAGTCATTTTATGAAAGAACCAAATATTTGATTGTAAGGTTGCATCAATAGAACTGTCTATGTAGAAGCTGCCAATCTTACAGGTAGATAGGCATCTTAGTATTGTTGAACAATTCGACTAAAGCAGAATAAATAAAGGGCAAGCGGACCAGTGTAGAATTTATCGACTACGATAGGTTCAATATTGGGATCAAATGTCCAAAAGTGACGGTTAAGGAAAAGGTTATTATTCTTTTAATTCCATGAGTTCTTTGTATCCATATCCAAACTCTGCATGAACCACTTTTAGTAATTGCATAAACTTTTTGTCTTTGGAGAGAATTGTTTTCATTGTGCTTTCAAGTTCGTATATTGCAACTCTAGCGCTATCATCATCAACATCATCAGAATTGACCATCAGAAGTATATTTGATTCACTATACATTACTCCCAGTCTAAATGCTATGAGCTTTGCATGGAATTGTAAATCTGATTCTAATATTTTGGCATGCCTCTCTCGATCTCCATTTTTCAGATTCATATTGGTTGAATTTGCTGTAGTAGATTTTTTGATAGTATCGATTCTATGGAGAGTCGTCCTACAACATTCCTGCAGATATTGAGTTATTATAGAGTAAAAGCGAGCAGTAGAGCGTTCTATAGTATCTACTTCGAAATATGGAAACAGAAGAGTGTTTAATATTATGTTATCT
>WJXE01000374.1 GCA_009665115.1 Nitrosopumilales archaeon | reverse complement strand
GTGTATGGTTTCTAAATGCAAATCTAGTAATTACTAAAGGAGCTACGTTTCATATTGATTCTACAGATACTAAGTGGCTAAAGGTAAGCTCCAAGGTGGCACGTGCTAGTATTGCCAGAACCACTTTTCCTGCATACATCATAGATGTACATGGTAGCTTAAAGATTGATTCAGTGAAGATAACTTCATGGGATCCAACAACAAATAACTATGCTATAACTAATGGATCAAGGACTGGAAGTGATGTGTTTATTTTTGGTGCTCCTAGGCCTGTTATAGAAGTTGATACTGATGCAACAACACCTACCGATATCACTAATTCGGAGATTGCATATTTGGGATTTGAAGCTGGAAAGCATAAAGCTGATTCAGGCCTCAGCTTTTATGGTGGTGATGGAAGTGTCTTGAGAAATGACAACATACATCATGTCTACTTTGGCCTCTATACTTTTGGCGTAGGTCATATGATTATTGAGAACAATATTATCCGTAATAGCGGCCATTATGGTCTTGACCCACATACAGGAACACACGATATGATAATTAGAAATAACATAGTCTATGATAATAATGGAAGTGGTATAATTTGTTCTCTGAATTGCTATAATATACTAATTGAAAATAATAAGGTTCATGACAATGCAGAGAATGGAATAGATTTTAGCAGAAACATGACGAAGTCCATTGCCAGAAACAATATTGTTTATAATGAACCATCAGGCATCTTTGTTTCACAATCACATAACAATCAGATATCTAACAATACAATATCAAAGAGTGGCAATGGGATTCAAGTAGGGTCAGGCTCTTCCAATAACAAAATATTTGGAAATACTATAAGCAACGCTATAAGAGAGGCTATACTCATAGACAGCGGTTCATCAGTGAATACATTTACTTCTAATAAAATAGTTAGCAATACACCACAAGGGCTAAAAATTGTTCAAGATTCAACATCAAAGAATAATGCGTTTGCTAATAATCGAATAGTTACTTCAGGAGGAATATCAACCACAACACCATCGACAGCACCACCAGCACTAGGAAATACACTCAAACATCCCCCCCGATAAAAAGATAAGCACAAAATAATGATACCCATAAACGATCTTCAAATATTCAGAATCATGGACCGACACTATTTGCTCTGAATAACAGTTGGGTTGCCATAATCAGTAACGTGGGAGCTGCCGCTCCAATATACCACTCCTTTGAAGCACTTTGAGCCTAATAGCAACTGTTTTGCTACTATGGCCTTTCAATGGCTGTCTAAATTTCTTACTGGATTTCATGTACAACAGTGGAATCAGAATTTCAAGCGTTCCTCTTTTGGTAATCAATTTTTGCAGTTTTGCAGGCTCAGCATAGGTGATGTTGCATCATCCTTTTAGTTTCCATAATTACACTTAGTTTAACTGTTTTCTCTTGACAACTTAAATAGTTTCTCTTGTAAACAATATTATGAAAGACGAGCAGATTAAAGAAAGAGTAAAGGAAAGATATGGAAAGATTGCGTTGACAGGAAATTCTGAAAGTTGCTGTTCGCCTGCTGAATGTCGTGGCGGTGGTAGTAGTATTTCAGAGATCTCCCCTGTTCAAATTGCAAAAAACATTGGTTATGATGCTAAGGAATTGGAATCTGTGCCTGAATCCTCTATTCTCGGAGTGGGTTGCGGTACGCCGGTAGCCTTCGCAGATATCAAGGAAGGTGAAGTGGTTGTTGACATAGGCTCAGGCGGAGGAATCGATGTATTTTTGTCGGCAAACAAGGTCAAAGATTCTGGCAAAGTACTCGGTATTGATATGACGGATGAAATGCTAGAAAAGGCACGAAATAACGCAAAACAGAGTGGATTTACAAACGTGGAATTCAAAAAAGGAGATATTGAAAGAGGGATTCCAATTGAGGATAGTGCTGCAGACGTAGTCATCAGTAATTGCGTTATTAATTTGACCCTTGACAAAGTCGCAGCCTTCAAGGAGATCTACAGAATTTTAAGAAGTAATGGCAGAATGGTAATTTCTGATTTAGTTACAAGTAAAGAAGTTGGCTTAGAATCAGTGAATTCGGAGGAATGGTGTAGTTGCATAG
>WJXE01000373.1 GCA_009665115.1 Nitrosopumilales archaeon | reverse complement strand
TCTCGAATATCATCGTACTAAGTTGTTGATTGTAGCAAACGGATATGGATGGGAATCCATGGAGTATGATGAATTTCTGAATGAGCGAGGCAAGCTGATTGCATAATTCATTCATGACGGATAAATATGATTGCTAGTTAATGAGATGTTGTCCTTGTAGTATTAGCACATTCACTGTCACTACATATTGAAGTGATCGTGGTACATGCTCCATTAATGCAATTTGATGTGACTGCTGATGAAGTGTTTTCGGATGCCGATTTAGGGGTCTGCTTTTGGTTAGTACATTGACCATTATTACATATCGAAGTAACCGTGGTACATGCTCCATTAATGCAATTTGACGTAAGTGTTTGCTTATTATTATTGGATTGGCCTTGTAATTTCTGGTACAGAACGGGTACAGTTAATCCTAGTGCTGTTGCAGTTGATACAATTATCAGCATTGCAATTAAACTTCCTGAGAATCTTACTATTGGGTACACTCTAAAAAGAGTATAAGTTGATTAATATTATAAGGCTTTTTTATTGTTTTTTCTGTAATATTTCTCTTAAAATCCAGAGTATAAGAGCCGCCATAACAACAACACATCGCTCTTTATTGACAAAAAAGCCATAGTTCGTTGGATTGGAATTGGCAGGAAAATTTAAAAAACAGATTTAAAAAACTGGACCGAATATCAATCTCGACCACCTTATGGCAGCATTTACGTATGGGAGAGATAACTTTCAGTAAAAAGCTCTAGGAGTTGATTCTCTAACTTATGCCAGGCATCTTTAAACCAAATATACATCAAAATCAATATTGGAATAAATTTGAATTCCAAATATGACTATATCTTATTCAATCGATAAAAGATATCTCTATTGGTAACGATCCAATTTGATTGATTAATCAACCACTCCTATCGTCATAATCTTTCTAAAGAATATAGTCTAGTTTGAATATATCAACAAATTCTTCTATCTTGTTACTAATTGTTGTGAAGCACCTCTAATATAGCAATGTGCAGGAGGATAGAACAAGACAATAAATGAACCACGAGAGGATGACTTTGTATCTAGCGGTCTGCTTCATGACGATTGTGGCATTAATGACTGCTAATGGATTGACCGCGACAACAACGGTATACGCCGCACATAGTAAGCACGGCAGCAGCAATCAAACGTCATCTTCAAGTAATAACGGTATTTCAACCTCTTCAAGTCCTGGAAGTAACAATAATAATTCGCCATCATCATCGACATCAGGATCTGGAGCATTAGGCAGCAAGGACAACAGTGGAACCGTGAGCGCGAGTAATCCACCTCCATCGTCAGGAAGTGGTACTCCTACAGGGAATAGCGGTACCGGTACAGGAACTAAGATCGCACCAACAATAACGCCACCAACGACAACAAAAAAGACAACAGGCAATAACCCATGCTTAACATCGTTGCCGCCTACATCATGCAGTTCGACAGGAACATCAGGCAGCAGTGGTAATCAGAGTCAAAATAACCATAAAGATCGGCATCACATAGGCGGCGGTTTAGGATCATCACCCAATGCATACACGCCGGGCACTAAAGACTACAAACATTACGATACAGGACTCCCAAGACATCAGAATAGTAGCATAGGTACTCCTAGTGGAACTGGTGCTGGCAGCAATCGAACACACGACGGTCCATACGGTCCTAAAACAGGCGGTAAAGGAACAGGAGATCAAAATGGAGCAGGACCTTGTGTAGATAGTCATTTCGGCGCATATGGAAGAGGTTGCGGAGTAGGAACACATTGCATATTCATACAGGAACATGGTCTGTTTTGTAGACATGGGTACGTAGGAGGAGAAAGTCACAACATCAAATACGAAGGTGGCACAAAGGTGATGCACGAGACAGAGATAAAGGTGATTCGAGAACCTAGCAGCGTTCCATATGATGGCCCAAGTTCAGTAGTATTGTTATCCCCGACGTCAAACGACTTTACGAATAACGACCCCACCACGATTTCAGTAGACCATGTTACCATTACAAGCAACGGCCAGCAGGGATGGATAAAAGGGACGGTGACGAACAACTCGAACCAAACGATGCACGGATTAAGGATAACGGGAACCTGGTACGACTCGGGCAATAAC
>WJXE01000372.1 GCA_009665115.1 Nitrosopumilales archaeon | reverse complement strand
AGATTATACAGCTAACATTAAAGATACTAGCAAAATTTTTGAAACCACCATTGAGGAAGACGCCAAAAATTCAGACCTGTACGACCCGACGCGCAAATATGGACCAAGACTTGTCTCTGTCGGCGAAGGTTGGGTTTTAAAGGGTCTAGACGAGGCTTTGGCAGAAGCAAACAGTGGCGATAAACTCGACGTAGATGTTTCTCCGGACAAAGGGTTTGGAGAAAGGATTCCGAACAAGGTGAGAATGGTCGCTCAGAGGAAACTAGGAGACAAAGCCGACGAAGTCAAAATAGGTGATGAGGTGGAAATTGATGAACGCACAGGAATTGTCAGATTCGTAGGATCAGGAAGAGTTCAGGTCGATTTCAATCACAGATTAGCAGGTCGGACCTTAACATATAAGGTGAGCATAATAAAGAAACTAGAAAGTGATAATGACAAGGTGCTCTCATTGGTGAAAAGAAGACTGCCGCTTGACGATGAAAAAATAAAATTTATCCTTGAAGGATCAAATTTAACAATCCAGTTCCCAGAAGAAACTTTTCTGACCGAAGGATTACAAGTTATCAAGCGTGCGATAGCCAGTGATATCTTCAAATATGTTGGTAGCATCACAAACGTTAAATTCGTAGAAACTTACAAAGCGACCAATTCGACGGAGACTAAAGCGGAGTCAGAAGACGACGTTCACTCTAACAAAGAAGTTGGGGCAATGGAAGTGTCTAGAAGCGAGTAAGAAAAGTGAAGGAGGGTGTGCATAAGGGCTTTTGCCACATCTTAAATAACCTTGACCGACCTAGCAAGTTCAAATGCCGAACTTTTGTCTAAATTAACTTTACTGAGAATTGTATACCTGTCAGGTCTTAACGATTGAGCCGCTAGCAAGGAGCGAACTAGTTGCTCTTCATTTAATCCTATCTGTTTTGCTTTTGTCGGAGCACCGACTCGTTCCAATGTTTCCACAATAATCTCCCAATCAACGTCATGAAGTTTAGCCATCATGATAGTACCCAGGCCGACTCGTTCCCCGTGAAGCCCATAATTCTGACCAACGATGTATTCTACGGCATGACTGAAAAGGTGTTCCGCACCTGAGCAAGGCCTACTGCTTCCTGCTATACAAGCTGCCACCCCAGCGCTGATGAGAGCCTCCACAACAATACGAATACCGAATCTGCTTCTGACCTGTAACCTTTTCGATTCATTCAATATAATTTTTGCACTCATATATGCAAGGTTAGCTGCGTAGCTTCCAAAGTATTCATTATTCTCATCTCGGGCAAGTTCCCAATCCTTGATCGCCGTAATCTTCGCGACAAGGTCCCCACACCCGCTTGCCATTAAACGGGTTGGTGCTTCGGCAAGCAATGTAGTGTCGGCTAAAACTCCAAGTGGGGTGTTTGCTTTTACTGAATACGGTTTTTTGGAGCCCCTTATCGAAACAAATGGGCTAGAAATCCCATCATGTGAAGCTGATGTAGGTACACTGATGAATGGTTTGTTTAGCTGAAACGCGGTCATTTTAGCTACGTCAACGGACCGTCCTCCTCCGAATCCTATAATGATATCTGGGACGTCCTTTGCAAGTGACTTTTTTAACTTATTAACAGAAGCGATGGACGAATCAACTACAACATACCAGGTGTCATCTATCGACATTGATCTAAACGACGATTTACAGTCTGCACTTGCTCTCCTTTTTACGGTGTTCCCTGTTACAAAGGCGACTTTTGATGTCGAATAGCCGATATCTCTAATGAACGCACCAAGACTAGAAATGACACCATCGCCTATCAATATTTTTCTGGGTAGTTCCATTAAGTGAGTAGGCGCTGACGCCATGGCAACCACGTTAGGTACGAGATATATTTAATCTCTCATATACTTAATCTCATGAATAAGACGTTTCCTCTACGAATGTGAGGAAGTATCGTCTCTAAACACATAATCGTACAGCCCAAAAGTACGGCCTCAAAAACTATAAGATATTCAAGATTTTGCTTTACAAAAATTAAGTGTAACTCAGATCAGGACGTGATCCTGAATTGCTCAAGTTATCAGTTTGTGCGACATTTCAACACCTCTAAAGCTTTTCTTCGGCATCTTCCTCATGTGTGGTTACATCCTTATTTTCTTCTTGGT
>WJXE01000371.1 GCA_009665115.1 Nitrosopumilales archaeon | reverse complement strand
ACTTCTATACCAACCTCCAATAAGTTCCTATGGCTGTATATCTGAATCTGGTAACTCCTAGGAAGAATCGCTGGCGATGACTCAAATAAACCAGAACAAGGAGACTTATTGAACATGCTTAATATGGGAGTAGAAGAAGGATTGTCACATGATTTTATAATGTAGGCTATAGCGATGCATAAGAGAACTGCAAGCCAAGATACTCCAGCTACAATAGCAAAAATAAAAGATATTAAAGTTAATGGAAATTATTATGTTCTGGATGCGAATATCCTAGAAAGACAAGATACATTAAATCAGCGGAGCCATCCTTTCGAGGAATACTTTGCTAAAGCGATTATCGGAGATAATACAGCACAAATTCCATTAATATTGCCTGACGGATTTCCAATATCTGATCTAATGCCTGGTATCAGAATAAAAGTAATCGGTAAAGCATTGTATATAGGAGACTGAGAACACGAAATGAAGTTTACTGATTATGTGAATTTCTAATATGTAGGGATGAGAGATGGTGTTATTAGGAACCCAAGCGATAGGCCATTTCCCAGAATAGATACTCATATTTGCAAGCAGTGATAAAATGATTTTCCATTGCGTTTTTGGATTTTTCACTCTCTTTTTCAGCCAACATGTTTAAAATCTGTTTTATTCCTTCTACCTGTCTACGCGATTCATTTGAAGAATAGAATTGAACCCAATTCCTAAAAATCTCGTTTCGAATATCAATTTTAGACAATTTATCAGCTATTTCGAGATATGTCCAAGGACAAGCTGCCATGACTGACACAATTTCGCTAAAGGTACCGGCGGATGATGTGTGTTTTAGATAACAAGTATAGTCAAAAGTAGTTTTACTTGGAATGATAATATCATAATTAACAGCATTAGTAATACTGTTAGAAGAACTTGATAACGATGCTAATGAATTAAGTAATTGTTTTTGCATCTTCATCTCAAAATCAACTGTGCTCAAGTACAAACTATCTAGCCATTCCTTCAATTTGGTATCGCTGGTTTTTTGTTTTGCAGAGTTCAGAAATCTGGAGAACTCTTCAAGGAAATAACGATCTTGTCTCAGATAGAAGACGAACTTATCGGGGGTAGTTCCATTATAAATCTGTGCGCTAGGATTTTCTGCCACGTATCAATCGAACGATGCTTCAGAGCATCTGCAAATGTTATTGTGGTCATATCAGCAGGTATATGAAACAAGACATCTTTAGTACTATATTATTCGAGCAATAGCTGTTGGATCAAGCATTTATTTAGAAATGGTGCACGATATGGTTAAAAGAATTTAGACGTAAATCCCATTACATCCATGGCTAGCAATCATCAGAATGGTTCGAATTTTATTGAACGCATTCAAGACAATTCAGCTAACATTATAGATGCTATTCGTAATCATCCATACTTATACACGTTAGAAAAGAAGGATATACTCCATTCCGCATTTTAGGTTAAATCAAAAAATGTATACTATAAACATTTAAACCAAGAAAAATGGGAACAAAAAAATTATTGTTTGTGGAGGAAATGTTGTTGTTGTACTGTGAGGATTGAATTCCAAGCTTTTGCGGCGCTGGTATTAAATTCTGTCACGGACTCAATTGTTCGATTAAGGGTTCTAAAGTTTTCTGCTGCTGCATTTATCGCGTTGACTGTTAGCTGGTTGTTGATATGAATTGCTTTGACTATGTTCTCGGTGATCTCGTTTGATTGCTTTACAAATTCATTTGTGTATGGTGGTGTTACTATAGGAACGTTCCCGTTACTCGCTAACGTCTTTTGAGCTGAAGTCATATTTTGGATCATATTCTTTGCTGCCGCTATACAATCAAGCTGTAGATTAGAAACCGATTGTGTATATTGTGGTTGAGCCTTTGTAAACTCGTCTACTATTCTAATGTAGTTTTGGCTTACTGTATCATAAATGTTAGCTGCTTCAGTTGAGCTAGTTGTAGTGGTTATGTCGTCTTTAGATTTATTGTCTACCATTTTATATCTACATCGGCGAGAATGAAGATGCAAAAATACGGGGAGAAATGTCCCTCTACTCGATCCAAGGTCGGCTTGGAAAGAATGTTTTTTGGATGTCCTCTATGTGATTCTCCTTTGCTTTTTGACGAAATTTTGAAAAAATATAAAGAATGATGAGAAGAGTAATAAAATGTGATGAATGATGAAGAAAGGAGGGGTTCTCTTGCAGGACCAGATTCCGTATTTACAGCTTTTGCAAGTAGTGTCTTACCTGTACCAGAGGGTCCATGCATTAACAAGCCCTTCGGCATTGAGTGCCACAACATTGTATACCAGTCTGGATAGCCTAAAGGCCATTCTACTGCTTCCTGCAAATCGCACTTGACTCCTTCCTTCTAAACCACCTATCGCTGTCCAAGGGAAATCAGGTGATTCTAAGTAGAGCTCGCATAGCTGATGGCATTAGATCCTCGATCGCGTTGTCAAAGTCACTCATGGTTACTAATAACTTATCCAATACCTCCGGTGCGAGTTTCTCGTCTTTCAAATTAAGTTCATGCAGCAATCTTCTCAAACATTTCATGGCTGCTTCCTTGCAGAAATATGCAACATCTGCACCCACAAATCCATGGGTTACTATATTCTCATCAAGATCATCAAACGCATCCTATGTATTGTTGCCATAGTTAGACAGCTCTCAAGGATACCTTACAGTTATCAAGCATGTCTATAATGATCCCAATCTCAAACTTAGCCTGTTTTGTAAACCAGGAGTTAAGATAGTGGCTACATGTCAAATATATGGTAGCAGCTTACCCAATGCACGTCTTGTCGGAATAGAATACATCATCACAGCGAAAGTTTACAATTCTTTACCTAAGGAAGAGAAGCCAAACTGGTTTATAATCAATAAGATATTAGCTACTACAATCCAAGGACAGTTCCCAGAGCTAAATGCACAACAGATCAACGCAGTACTACAACACCTTCTAGGTAATTATGGTAAGGTAATTCTTACTTGGAATCCATTAGATAACTTACCCACATCTTCGCCACGAACAGAGAATCTACAAATCCTATTCGTAGTTAATCAGACTAGTACTAACAGCTCATCAACAAGCAAATAAAATAAAAAATACTAGCCAGCCTGAATCTATACTAGAGAAGAGATAGACAAGGCCAAAACAAATGGTAATAGTAACTCCTTCGAAACATGATCTCCCATCATGGCCTATAC
>WJXE01000038.1 GCA_009665115.1 Nitrosopumilales archaeon | reverse complement strand
ATTATCAGGAATAGCGGTCATTATGGCCTTGATCCACATACAGGGACACATGATATGATAATTAGAAATAATACAGTCTATGATAATAAGGGGGGAAGTGGTATAATTTGTTCACTAGATTGTTACAATATACTAATTGAAAATAATAAAGTTCACGATAATGGAGGCGACGGAATAGATTTTAGTAGAAATATGTATAATTCTATTGCAAGGAATAATATTGTCTATAATGAACCTTCAGGCGTCTTTGTTTCACAATCACATAACAATCAGATATACAATAACACAATATCAAAGAGTGGAGACGGGATTAACATAAATTCTGGCTCTTCTAATAACAAAATACTAGGAAACACCATAACAAATTCTATCAACAATGCCATACTTTTAAACAACGGTTCATCTGGAAACACATTCTCTTCTAATAAAATAGTTAGTTCAACACCACAAGGACTAAAGATTGAGCAAGATCCCACATCAAAGAATAATATCTTTTCTGATAATCAGATAATTCGCTCTTCGACGGAAACACCGGCAGGACCCGAAGCTGCGTCGTCGCAAGGGTCACATGCGAAACAGACACTGCCACACCATAACAGTAGCAACAAATAGTCAAATTACACAGAACTTCGAAATGCAGCAACTGTCCTCAACACCCGACATTACAGCAAAAGCTGCTAATTTGATACTATGCATTATATCACTAGCATATCACTAGCGACTTAATAAGTGACCTGACTTGTATAATTTGCAAGTTTGACCTAGTAAGTTCACTTTCTCGATAACATTATAATAACAAAATACTACTATTTTGCATATTGCGCTTTGATATCAAACGACGCATTATTTATATGGCCTTAGGTATGATCGCTTTTTTAATTGCCTATTCTGCTGGTGCAGCAGTTCATATGGGCAAGCAGCAAACAGCGGACTTAAGACAACACTTTGCCGAACAAATTAAAGGCATTGATCAAAACGGAATTTTCATCAACAACGTCAAGATTGCACTCGGGATGTTTGTGCCTGCAGCAGGGATAGGACTGGGAGTAATTTCTGGCTTTTATACCGGGATGATATTTACTGCGATAGCGCAAACCTCTACTCTTAATAATGTTCCTCCTCTGATAATTCTAATCACTCCGTTTGGGATTATGGAAGTTTTTGCTTATGGTATAGCAATATCCAGAAGCGGTATATTCATTTATCAACTTGTAAAGAAAAAGCCATGGAGAGAATACGCTATCCCAATCCTTATTGAGGTTGGAATTGTTATATTAGTATTATTGGTTGGAGCAGTAATTGAATGGCAGATTATAACACAATTCAGTGGCCCTCACACTCTACCAAATGTATAATTCAGGAGTCCGGCTAGGATGGCCGAACTATATTCATAGATCGTGACATTTGGATTAAAATGACAAATAAACATAAAAAAGTATGTGAAGTGTATTCATATTCATATTCATATTCATATTTGAGTCTCTCCACAAGCAGGACAAGTACGCGCTAACTTCGACATCCGCGCACCATATTCGATACAATACTTTGTAGAAGAACCGCTAGCCATGCCAACAGATTTATTTTTTATCGGCATAATATTTCAAGCTTAACTATATATTTAAATGCGCTTGTGAAATCCGTAATAAGAAGTGTTTTAAATTTAAAATTTTTTCATGATAATAATAGGTACAGAAAATATTATTATATAATCGACTCAGTCTTTTTCATTTATTACTTCCCATTCTGTATCTTTGAGTCGCCAGACACATTTTACTTTCAGCGGCTTGTTTGTCTCCTGTTTCTTCCATGAGACTCATAATATTCTCCTTAAATTCGCGGGCGAGAATATTTTATATGATATAACTTCTCTAGAATAGGCATTGGTACTTAAGCATATACATATGGCATTGATTACAAATGTGACTGCGAGTTTCAATAACTCCAACATAATCAATAACAAGAACGATTTTGTCACATTTGACAATGTAAGTTCCGATCACGGCATTTTCTCTCTCAAGTATCAGTTCTTAGCAGAGGGTGCACATCAGATTATCGTGAAAATAAATACAAAAGATAATGAACCTGTGCTAGCGTCATTTGATGTTCCAGTATTATTGCCGGAGTAAAAAGGTGTTTTTGAACAACAGCTGGAAGAAATAAAATAAAGAAGGTATGCGATCACCTGAAATCTGAAAGGGGCTTGTGGCAGATAGTTGCGGCAAGGATGTCCCGCCGAAATGCCTTATTTCAGCGGCCTTATCATCAACATTAAATCATTTAATGGTAACGCCAAAGGTATAACCAATCATTCTGATGCTGGTCAGTTTGCGCAAAAACCAACTTGAGAGCGTATAACATAACATGCCACGTATTGGTCGATTTGGTCTTTTTCGCTAATGCCAGGTCCGTTTGAGTCGTAGCCTAGGTTGGTCACTTTAGGCTTATACTGGCATGACAATATTTCTACTTACGACAATATCTTCCATGGTTGTACCTTCTGTGGAGTCTGTTAGGGGGGGTATGGCTGTAGTGGGACGATGACTTTAAATGCTGCTAAAGCCGCGATTTCCTTTGCACTAACCCTTGTAATAATCTCGTATATGCCGGTATCTGGGAATAGGTATTTTACCGAGAACTGCCTGTCAGGAACTGTTATGTTGCTGAATCTGAAGTTGCTAAACTGTCCACTGCTGTTATGTGTCACTAAAATATTTGCTACAAGGTTTTTCAAATAATCTCCTGTCTTTAGATTCTGTACAACGAACTTAAGTTCAGTAGGTTGATCTAATATCGGCTTCTGAGGTTGATATGCAAACTGAATTTTTATACCCTGTTCGGTATTTGTCCATATTTGAGGATTATTAACATTTATGTTGGCAGCTTGTGCCTCAGAGCTTTGAGCATTTGACGATAGAATAGATAACAACGACAACAACATCAAGAAGACTAGAAAATGAAACATGAATCCAATGTGGTGATGCCTTTTCACCAATTGGTGTTTCAAGATCATCAAATTATTTTAATGATTAATATAAAAATTGTTTGGTATGTTCGACGAACGTATTACAAGAGATAAGCTGTGACTACACTGGCAGACGAAACATGACTTCCTATATGAAAGGGAAGAATAGATAGATAACTTATTCACAACGATAATCATTAGAGTATGTCTATGATGATTAAAATTGAAATCGTTAACTTTGTTTTTCAACGAATAGACAACGTAACAAGGAAGAGTGATCTGTTCATCCTCCTCCACCCAGAACCTTTATTTTGCCGTTGATGGCAATAAGTATATCGTCTGACCTCCTAAAAACCCAC
The DNA here is from genome assembly GCA_009665115.1 of Nitrosopumilales archaeon. Lineage (GTDB taxonomy): Archaea > Thermoproteota > Nitrososphaeria > Nitrososphaerales > Nitrososphaeraceae > Nitrosopolaris. Next base: position 8,050 of record WJXE01000038.1, on the reverse strand, counting down.
CTTTGAAGAGCATGTGTAATCATTTGTTAATCTTGTAGGTTTTAGACTACCATTTCTTGGATGAGACAAGTGATGTAGTTATTTTAGCTGTTGGATCTGTGTCTTGTGTTGTTTGATAACTCTGCTTGGGTTAAACTCTCTTTTTATTGCTATGATATACTCTGAAACCGTCAATGCATTTTCTTTAGATAGCCGATTCCTGTCTCTTAAGATTAATTCACAAAACTTAGTCGTAGCAAACCTTCAGCTGCAAATTGATTTTCATTTCCAATAATAAGTCTTCGTCATTTTTAGATGATGCCTATGCAAGTAACGGTGGTGTTAATAATTCAGCTATCGATTTGTTTGAAGGCCTGCCATACCGTGTGTGTTTATCTAACGAAGTTAATAATACTTTGTATGAGACAATATTATTTCATGAAAATGTTTTATATACACTTGTTTTTTTAAACTTCACGACATCTAGAAATTCTCATTCAAACTGCAAATATGTCTTGCGCTTTACCTGATCAATTACCATGACTGAAAACGGGTCGAAATATTTCCCTTCTAAATTACTAACCTTGCCTTTAAAAACAGTTTCTTTATCGTCTTGTGTCAAATGCTCAAAAACATAAACCTTTAGACTTGAAGTGTTGACTCCATTTTTCCTCAAGAAAATTGCAATGTCTGATTGCATAAAATTCTTTTTTGGATCTCTAGGCCATGGTCTGGGCAGTAAAATTATGCTTTTCCCGTTTACTATAGCATTAACTAACTCCAATTTTCTCCCTTCGATATCTCCACTTACGTGGAAAGTAGCTACATATGCCTTATCAAGTGGAACTTTGCATCTCGCTGCCGCGATTTGGATTGAACTGATACCTGGAATAATTTCAACATTGTCATCTCCAAAAATTTCTAGTAGTCGATCAACAACCTCCGATTCAGAAAAGTTTACGTCACCTGTAAAGGTCACTGTGCAATAATCGCTATCCGCCATTTTATTATATATGTCATTATATACCATCTCTTGGTTCTCCATAGTGATCTCAGAAATTTGTTGTTTGCTTCTATCTATTACACTTTCTATTATAATCAGAGTATATTTATACCCAATAACATAGCGAGATTTACTAATTACATCTTTAGCTGCATCAGTCAAATATCTTGGGGATCCTGGACCTACTCCTATAACAAATAGCTTCTTTGGCAAATTATGATATAGATGATGAGTAAGAGAGTTTTAATCTTGGCCTTTCTTTAATTGCATATTCGCTTTGTATTCTATTCATCATAATGCACCATAATAAGACGTGCAGCCGAGCTTTAATCTTATATATATCTTTAATCTTTTTGTACTCAAGCCGGTTTATCTCACATCACGAAATAGATTTAAGATATTTAGCTAGAGGAAGCGAAGAAATTAATCAAAGTATACTTTTGTAATAAAGATATGAATGCAGTCAAAGAAGGACCCGTCTCCATGACAATATCCCAACAAGATTATCATTGAGCAGATGTTTGGCTGTTGTTCATTAAGGTCGATGATCGTACTATGAGTAACATAAGATTTATCCAAACGTATACTACTTATATTATCTTTAACAAGTCCTTCAATGAAGTTTCTAATGCCTCATTCTGTACCGCTGTCGTCATCATCCTTAGTAAGTGTAATTTTTATTGCAGTCTTAACCTTGGCTTCTATCTCTATAGCAAACAAATTTCCATATATCATACAACATGATCGCAGTCATCTTGCAAAAGCCTTGGCTCCGAAATATCCAGAAGTTGGTCTCCCTTCTCCTAAAGGACCAACAATCCTTGATCCTAATCTAAAGGCTGAACTGGTTTTCAGAGGATTAAGATATCCAACCAGTATGGCCTTTTTAGGTCCCAATGATATCTTGGTCACAGAGAAAGATGCAGGCACAGTAAGAAGAGTTGTAAATGGTACTGAGCTGCAACAAGCTATACTTAATGTAAGTGTTGCAACGTATGCTCACAGGGGTATGTTAGGTATCGCCGTCCCTCCTCTTACTACAGCAACCTCGTCTACTAATTACGGAAATCGTAATACTACCACCTACGTTTTCCTATACTATACTCAAGCCCAGACACACACCGGTGATGATGTTTCAGAAGGAAAACAACCATTGGGTAACCGTCTATACAGGTATGAATTGATCAACAACTACAACAAGCTAGTAAATCCAAAGCTGCTGTTAGACCTTCCGGCAACTCCAGGAGCTATTGGTGATGGCGGTAAGGTGATTGTTGGACCTGATCATAATGTGTATGTTACTATAGGCGATGTTGGCATTAATGGTCATAGTACTAAAGCACAGAATATCCAGAACGGGAGTGAACCGGATGGAACTAGTGGGATACTCAGGGTTAATCAGGATGGTCAGCCAGTAGTACCCGGCATTTTGGGAAATAAATATCCGTTAGACCTTTATTATTCCTACGGAATGTGGAATAGTTTTGGGCTTGCTTTTGATCCTGTAACAAGAATTCTATGGGATACTGAGAATGGTTTGATATTTGGGGACGAAATAAATTTGGTTGAGCCGGGATTTAACAGCGGCTACAATAAGATTGATGGCATATGACTACGCGGCTATAATATAGATCAAGCAGAGAAGCATGTTGCCCCCCTTCATCCAAATAATTTAGTCGATTTTGGTGGGAAAGGAAAATATCATCCGCCCCAATTTACGTGGTTTCGGAGTGTAGCTCCGACGGGAATTACATTCCTTAATTCTAACAAGATGGGTAACCTGTATGAAAATGATATGTTCGTTGCCGATGCAATAAATGGAAATATTTATCACTTTAAACTAAATCTACAAAGAACAGGATTACTGCTATCTAGCGGTCCACTCGGAGACGGGGTAGCAAACAGTTCTGATCCTCTTAACCAGATAATATTCGGAAAAGGCTTTGGTGGGATTACAGATCTTAAGGTAAATCCTTATGATGGCTATCTATATGTGCTAACATTTGACGAAACACAAGGGACGATATATAGAATAGTTCCTGTTAACAAGTAAACAACCACCGGATAACGGGTCTAGATTTGATTTTGTCTTAGTCTCTCTTTTTCTTCTAGCCGTAGGTGAAACTCATGCCATTCCGAAGCATTATTTTTTACACAAAATCTTAAAAACAAATGTTACGTATGAGCATACGAATTGGGCCTTTTCAAAAATTCATCATTAATGTCTGTATAATCATCCAAAATCGACAGAGTAGGCCCAAAATGCTGACAACCGAACCAAATCTTCGACACTATTTTACTGGAAATAATTGTTACATATGACGTTACCTAAACTCTGTGTTTATGTAACTATGAACCAATAATCGATCCGCATATATCTGCTTACTTGGTACCGCTATTTGTTTTTGGAGTCTTCATCGAAAACCCCAAATTGCACTTTCGGCTCTACAACACGACCAAAACAAGTATTACCAAAGGGCTCATTCTTTACTATCAGCACCGGCACTGTAGCTGAAATGGTGCCAGCCATAGGTCCCATAGCATCATAACATCATGGTCATGATTTGAAGAAAATTCAATCTGTCCACACTCTATCAACTCGACAACTTCTTCCCAACTTTCAGCTAATCCTTCAAAGATCATCGTAGCGACTATACCACCTCTAAGAGGGCCGGTCATCCGTTTCCATTCTATAGGAGGTCCAGCATGGAAAATTGAATTCTTTTCATATCTGGAAATAACCTCTATTGCTGATTTTATGTCAACAAGAACAGGTCTTGAGATCTGAATTCTTTCTACGGCTTTTTTATTTGCATCTTGGATTCTGTTGTCTATTTGCTCACTCACTTTAGACTGCTACTAGCCGTTGCATTAGGATTTCCTGTTGGACTCTCTGTTTGAAGCATTTCCTGTTGCTCTAACTGATCTTCTATCTCTGTTGATAGTTTGTGAATAGTTTGGGCGTTGTATCCTTTTGCAAGTTCTTGGTTCACATGGAGTAAGAAACTATTAATATTCTCATATGGACTTCCAACTCTAGCAGGTAACGCATCTGCTTGCGCTTGTGTGGTTATAATGCTTCCTGGTGGTACAAATTTGTTATCAGGGATTGTGACACCGTCGGTTACCGTGCTTGATACTCCTATAGCAACTCTCTTGCCAACTTTCGCATTAAAGATTAGGCTCTTCATCCCCACAAATGTATCATTTCCGACATACGCAGGCCCATGAATCATTGTTCCATGAGCTAAACTTACTTTATCTCCAACATATATAGCAAAACCATTCTTAAACGCAGTATCGTTCGCCTTCAAAAGAGATCCTTGGGCTGAATATCTTCTATCATCAATATTTTTACCATGATCTGTTGTTTCAAGCGAATGTAAAATTACACCATCCTGCACATTGGAATAGTCTCCAATATGAATAGGAGTACCTTCATCACCTCTACATACTGCAAATGGTGCAAAGAGTACTAGTTTTCCAATCTCGCAGTCCCCTATAATTACTGCAAGAGGATCAACAAATGCAGTTTTAGATATTATTGGAGATGTGACATTTGGATTGAAATCAGTTTGAACGCTAGGACGAATGTTTGTTGGGGTAGTTGCCGTGGTAGCGTTGCTAGTATTATTTGTGATCTTCAATGGTTGTTGCTGCTGTGAGACTACTGCTGATGTTTTCAGAAATATTTGGTTAGAACCTGTCGCCATTATAATGGTTATCAGAACGACCGTCAATATCAAATTCTTATTAATTTTCATATGCAGGCATCTTTTGAAGGGGTTTATCATTAGTATATTGTCTTTGGTTAGCAACCTCTATGTAAACATTTAATGAGAAAAATCACTGAGATGTCCATGTTGTGATCATGTTCTAAGAGCAAGGCCGTACAGCAATGTATCCAAAGCAAAATTGCTGCAAAGTCTTTACTATGTCTCGTGATCACAGAAGACATCACAATGTTGTTGTAGAATATATAATCTAGTTCAAACTTATGCTGGGTGACTGTCGGATTATTCTTATCTATTCTTTTTACGACCACGATCACAGTATAGGGGCCCCTATCGTCATTAAATCCCTCCCTCTTCAGCTGGCATTTCACTGTATATTGCAAGCTATGAATTAGACATTACAAAAGAAAAGATTACAAAAATTATTAACCACGCAAATGCCAATAAGGAAATTAGACGCCACTCGCAATATCATAAATGAAGTTCTTTTAGTTCAGGTAATGGTCGGTTCAAAAGGAAAAGGATAAGTAGAATTAATAAGTTACAAGGCAATGGGGATTGCATCAATTGAAGAAAAAATTAACAAATGTCCTTTTAGTGGTAACGTCGTTGATTTTATTGATCACTCCTATAGTATCGGTAGCAGCAGCGGCTACTACTACCTCGACTACCATTTCAACAGCCACACCTATCAAACATCTTGTCGTGATATTTCAAGAAAACGTTGCATTCGACCACTATTTTGCTACTTATCCTAATGCTGCGAATCCCCCAGCGAACCAGCCTTTTCACATTCTCCTTACACACCTTCAATCAATGGTCTGGCTGCAGGTCTGTTGACTAATAATACAAATTTGGCAAACCCATTCCGCTTGGATAGATCTCAATCTGTAATAGTAACCTCATGTAATCCTGCCCATAAATACACACTACTTCAGAAATCTTTTGATGGTGGTCTTATGGACAAATTCGTTCAGAACTCTGGATTATGCTCACAGAAAAATTGTGATCCTAAACTGGTAATGGGCTACTTTGATGGTAATACGGTTACAGCACTCTGGAATTATGCCCAACACTTTGCAATGAGTGATAACTTTTATAGCTCCAATATCGATCCATCCCTTCCAGGTCATCTGAATATCATCTCGGGTCAAACCCATGGCGCGATGCCAACTAACATGTCAGGTAATGTGGCTAACGGTACTGTAATAGGCGATATACCTTCAGTTTACGATGATTGTTCTGTAGGTACGAAAATATCAATGACAGGAAAGAACATAGGCGATTTAATGAATGAAAAAGGTATCGGCTGGGGATGGTTCCAAGGAGGTTTCAAACCATCAGGTACTACTTCTAACAACAACAAGGCTATTTGTGGTACCGCACATGTGAACATAGCAGGCAAGAACATTACCGACTATGTAGTACATCACGAACCATTTCAGTATTATCGATCAACTGCAAACCCACATCACTTGGCTCCAACTTCAGCTGCAATGGTTGGAAAAACAGACGACGCTAATCATCAATATGATTTATCTGATTTCTGGAATGCCGCTGATGCGGGCAATCTACCTGCAGTTAGCTTCTTAAAGGCTTCCCAGTATCAGACAGGCCATCCAGGATACTCCGATCCAATAGATGAACAAACATTTTTAGTAGATACTATCAATAGCTTACAAAAATTACCACAATGGAATAGTACTGCTATTATAATTGCGTACGATGATTCGGGGGGATGGTATGATCATGTGATGTCTCCGATAATAAGTCAATCGAACGATCCCATGAATGATGGACTCCTTGGGCCCAATCTCCTATGTGGTCACGCACCACCGAGTGCTTATCAGGATCGATGCGGATACGGTGCCCGTCTACCTATGTTAACTATTTCTCCGTATGCAAAAGTAAATTTTGTTGATCATTCAGTTACCGATCAATCATCTATCCTTCGATTCATAGAAGACAATTGGAACCTGGGCCGTATCGGAGATCAATCATTTGATGCCAAAGCCGGCTCCCTTCTTAACATGTTTAATTTTACAACTAGTCATTATGCTAAGAACCTATTTCTTGATCCTTATACAGGTTTAGGGAAATGAAATGATAATCTATATGCTATGAAAAATGACAATGCTAGTCAACAGTAAATCCATCCCTCCCCAATCAGTATTTCACTCTATATGGTTATTAGCCGCATGGTCGTCAACAGCATCCACCTTTATTTTCGTCCTATATGGCACTTTAGAGTCTTGTCCAAGGGGTCCAGTTAGGTCCTGAATAGCTTTACAACCCTTGTTATCATGAAGTTAATCAATATGAGCGATATTGTTGATGCTGCTAATGAGCCAAGCATAGATGCTTGATATGGCAGTACGCCAAGTTGTAGAAACTGATAGGTGAGTAATACCTTTGATAATGAATTTCAGAAATAGAAAAGGTAGTAAGCAGCTTCTTTATGTCTGTTTTAATCGTCTTGAAATCTTTCTTTCCTGTTAATGGATTGATATATCTAAATCTATTATCACAGTAAAAAAGTATGCCGAATAATGGGATATAAACACTATATTCACTTACTAGTGCAACTATAGAGTTTGTGATATGGCTATTGTCGTATTGTGTATAATAGCACTGAGTAACAAATGCAACTGAAAAGAAGGAGCAAATTCCAGCCACAATTATATTCTTATTAAGAAGAATAAGATCCTTGTATTTATTATAAAGGATCGCTCTTTGTATTACCTTAACGTTAGCCCAGCTCCCTGTGCTCCTCTCTGCAAATCCGACATGTAGGCGCTATCTATAGGCATAGACTGATCTCTTCTTTCCAGCGTTTAAATGTGTTGATAATCCTAGCCTCTTCATTGAACTATAGCTAGGATATGCAATTTGCTTATGCGATGTTCGACCACTCATAAAATAATATTTCAATGAATCATCGACTAATGATAACGCACTAAAGATACCTGCGACAATACTACCAGCCATCGTTGCTATCAACCTCTTTCTTCTGGGTACAAGTCGGGTAGCAAAAAAGTTACTACAATAGGAGCTAATGATATTGGAAATAGTATTAGGAAAACTTATCACAAGAGATATGCTAATCCAGACTAGTTCATTAATAAGAAACTGCTTGTTATCTGAACTCCACACTATTTTTGTCATCCTTGTAATTCACTGTTCTACTAAATGATATTAACGGCTTGATTAACCTTGTAAATTAACAATGTTAACTCACATGGTTTAGCATGTCTTAACTGTCTTCTATTGCTAAAAGTAGTTGGTGATGTAGATATGAAATTGGAAGGATTGACTAAGTTGGGTAGAATAGAAT
>WJXE01000370.1 GCA_009665115.1 Nitrosopumilales archaeon | reverse complement strand
TGATAGCTCTATGTTCGCAGCAGTCTGAGAAACGTCCTCCAAACTTGGACCTTGCACAAGCACATCCTCGCCAACGACTGTAACCTTTGTAGCTTTTCCCACTATTTGAGATGTACGTGGTGACCTTTCGCCGAAATAGTTTTCTATATTGACTTTGTCTCCTCTTAGTTTCACTGACATCGGAAAATGAGCCGATACTATTTTTAGCTTGTATGTAAAGCCCTTCTCTACCCCAGTTAGCATATTTCGTATTATGCTTCTGATCGTATTTGTTATTGCAAGGTCTTTCTTTCTCCTGCCATAGGGTCGTATCACAATCTTCTTGTCTTGAACGAGTACAACAACCGGTATCCTCATAATGTTCTTTTTCAGTTTTCCTAGTCTGCCCTCGACAATAATTACATTGTCAAGAATTTCTGCTTTTACATTCTCAGGTATTTGAATTTCTGCTTTAATCTCTTCTTCAGAAGATATAACCAATTAAGACCCCCCCTATCCCTTGTTCTTGGGCTTCGTGATGAGACAATATACCCGCGCTAGTAGATACAAGAATTAAACCCATGTTATACGCAGGCAGAAATCGTCTTTCCCAATTTAGATAGCTGTTTTTCTTTACACTGAAACGGGGGGTTATGATTCCACACTTGTTAATCTTTGCCAGTAACTGAATTCTGAATTTTCCTGCCCTTCCGTCGTCGATTTGTTCGAATTCGCCAATATACTGATGCTTCTGCATTACACGCAGGATGTCGCTCGAAAACCTTGACGCGGGAATAACTATGCACTCCTTCTTTCTTCGAGATTCATTGTTATATATCGTAGTAAACAGATTGGACAAAACATTTAGTGCTGGCATCTCCTAATCACCCGACTTACTCATATTTATTGAAGCCCAAGCTGAGAGCTACTTCCCTAAAACATTGCCTGCAAAGCATTAGATCATACTGTTGAATAAGACCCGTATATGAACCACATCTTTTACACCACCTAGTTCCTTTCCCATGCGCAAGTTTTTTCCTTCCAGTTTCCGAATAGTCTCGGGGTTTAGGTGTTATCATATTATCTCAGCCCCGAACTGTTTTTGAAAGAATTGAATCGCATCATCCTTTGTTATCCTGTGTCCCTTACCAATATTCCTATGAACTCTTTTCTTTGCAATAGTGTATCCTGGCCTAGTAAGTGCGATACTGACATCCATGCCAAAGATACCTATATCTGGATTGTATTTAGTGTCAGGGAGATCAATGTGTTCATGAATCCCCATAGACAAATTTCCGAAGTTATCGAAAGAAGACGCCTTGAGGCTATTCCTCTTTGCCGCCATTGTACGTTGCAGGAACTGAAGAGCTGCGTCACGTCTAAGAGTCACCATTGCAGCAATAGGCTCACCTTTATGAATGCCAAAATCTCGAACGCTATTTTTGGCTCCTCGCACTGTCGGCCTTTGCCCCGTTAACTCTTCTAGCCCACGTTTAGCTTTTTCTAAAGGTTCTCCTGATTTTCCTACCCCAATATTGACGACTACCTTGCCAACGATAATCCTTGTCATGGGATTTGTATTTACTTCAGTTGAGCTTTGATTCAAACTAACTAATTCACCTTGATTAGCGGAGCTTCCAAGCCAACAGCCATGACGATATCAGTGGGTAGTTCGACTGATCTGCTCCCCAACGCCATAATAACACGCTTTGGGAGTGAAAATAGTCCATCTTTGATATCTTCTATTGTTCCAAAGCTACCTGCATTATCCCCGCTTGTGATCAGCCCTAAATTTCCTTTTTCGAATCTGACTGTGTTTTTGATTGTAAAATTCTGAAAGTCCAACAGACAAGTATCTCCTACCGATAGCGGTTGCTCACTAATCATGGTCTTTCCATCGTGAAAGCCGTATTGTAGCTTGCCGCCTTTCGTTGTGACCTTACTGGAAACTTTAACAAACTTTAACATTTTTTCGGCATCTTGAATCTCAACTGGAACCAACAATTTAGAATCTTTCGGAACGAAGCGGTAGGATTGTCCTGTAGGGGTCAGTTCGATCACGTCCATCAGGCCCACGGGAAATTTTACATCCCTTCTCTGTATTCCATCTACTTTTACTTTCCCTGCTGAGACGATTGTTTTAGCTTCATGCATAGTGGTTGACACGCTTAGCACATCTCTAAGAATTATTCCAAGAGGGTATGACCCGTGTTTTCTGTGCGGACCGGGTGAAGC
>WJXE01000369.1 GCA_009665115.1 Nitrosopumilales archaeon | reverse complement strand
GTCCCCTATGTCAGAAACTGATCTCGAAAGCGGATTGCCAGAAATTAAGACAAAGCAGCAAAACTAGGAATCTGTATCCTGTCAAGCGTTATTATTATTATTCAAAGACGCAACTTGCAGAGCGTGGAGAGGAAAAGGAAAGAAAGCGATTCTTAGCACTACCGAACTTTGAATTGAGCAAAATAGTAGAGCGAGTTGAGTAGATCAGGTCTTCTAATCAGTCAATAGGTAAGCCGCCACGCAGCAAAGCCTATAATTTTCACTTTTCTATAATAACTTGACATCTTGAGTGCAGAGGGATCGGCCAAATTTCACTATTATGGTATAGCACAGTTTGAGATCGAAGTAATATATAGTGCACTCAAGGGCGTATTTGGCAGTGTGGACGAGCTGCAGCTTCCAATGGAAGATACCCAATATGTTAGCATGGTTGAAATCGAATTTCCGATTCCATTTGGAGAATCTTTTTTTCAAATATTTACTATGGAAAGATGGTACAAAATTAAGGGATTGCTCAAAGAAATGAAGCGAAGAAGAGGTGGTAGAAGAGGCGTCAAAGCATTCATATCCTTCTGTGGAATAGCACCAGAAGAAATAAAGCCCCGCCTAATTTTTTCGCTCATGAATAAGAATAATAGACACTTTGAAATGGCAATTGAAAAAATTGAATATTTAGTCGACATCATCCCTGTACAAATGCAGATTTTTCCTGCTACTAATAATATGGAGGAGATTGTATATCATTACGATGAAGTAAATTTCAAATGGAATCCGTACGGCGCAAATTACTCTGATGGTTCAGAATACTATTATCTTCCAAAGACGAAGGAATTAAAACGAAAATGATGATGGTGGGGGGGAGGTGGTGATAATTGGTACTACTTAGTAGTTGGTAGTAGTTTGTTGATTTTCGTCCTTGATTGGATATATATGCGTGTGTCAGTCAGTCATTTCACTAAGATTCATTTCAAGTGGTCAATCGCCGATGAATCATGTAAAGCCTTAATCAGTTCAAGATATTTCTTGTTCATAAATTCCAATGACTCTGATAGTTTTTTAGATTTGCCGTATTTGAAACGGATCAATTCCCTGTGACGCCAGAAATGTTTTTCTTCAGAAGCCATAATTGTGGTAAAATAATCAGGTCCTTTTAACTTGTCAGGTAATTTTATGCTATAGGGGAGTAGATACTCAATCGTAAACCATTCATCACCATCTGGATAATCATTCCCAGTGATAAGATCAAAGAATAAGTGTAAAACGTCTTGGCCTGCTGTAAGGCCATCCTCTGTAATCATTGGATGTTTAGCAGAAGATTTACGATAATCCATTTTTTGTAATTCAGGCTCAAAGTAAGCCTTGATTATGGCCCTGCGGAAGATCTCATTCGACTCTTTAAGATTCAAAGATAATATAAGCAGATAAGTCCTTTTTATAACCTTTTTAAATATTGAGGGGTAGTCTACCTCTTCTCCCTTGGCGGGCTCACCTATAATTAATATAATGCCGCAGGATTTTGATGCGTGGGTAACGCGTACGTAGGAGCGGGGGTCGCCTAGCCTGGTAGGGCGTGGGATTGCTAATCCCATGTTCGAAAGGACGCGTGGGTTCGAATCCCACTCCCCGCGCTATACTTAGGGATTCTTAACGCAAACTTATTAGCTAAGAAAATGTTTTCTTATAGCATTGACCCTTCAAGGGATACGCATTATAGATCAATGCAATGAACTGGAAAAAAAGATAGACTCTATTACCCAGTACAACTCAAAACCCTATTTTAGAGCCGCACTGAAGAAACTTGCCATAGTCAATCCAGAGAACGCCAACGTAATTTGTGATTATCTCCTAGCAGAACAGATAGACATGAACATCAAAGAATCGACTAAAGAAGGGAAAATAAAAGTATTGATATGGTTATCAAACTATTTGGCCAACAAAACGTTTCATCAAATAACAAAGCAAGATATACTCGACTACTTGAATAGCCTAAAAAGGCCAGTACGTTAGAGAACTTTACAAACAGGATAAGACAACCAGAGAAATTGCCGAACGAGCGCACATGTCCCCTCGCGATATAGCTGTCATAATAAGGAAAGTCAAGGCAGAAGTAGAAAGAGAGGCAGGACATACTGATGAGGAGGAAATTGATGATGGCGAACACAAGTCGAAAGAGTCACAAGCCTTCAAATTATTTTCGGAAGGTAAGGCCCCTGTAGATG
>WJXE01000368.1 GCA_009665115.1 Nitrosopumilales archaeon | reverse complement strand
GTTCGGAAGATCCATCTTCAAAGTCTTACCTACATGAAAGATGTAATTATCAAAGTCGAGCCCTGCGCGGTTGGAGAACTTGACGAGCATGTTTCTCGACGCACCCCAAGCACAAACAGCCCACTGGTTTTCCTTCCTCGAGGATTCGAATATTTCTACGTCATGCCCGCGCTTATGAAGCATGTGTCCTAAGTAACTTCCTGAGACCCCTGCTCCAACTACGGCAATCCTCATTAATTGATTTTCATACATGCAAGTTTATTTATAATTCTTCTCGTATGAATTGGGCCCGTAGATATCCCACTGTCGCTCATACTCATATTCATTTATTTTTGGATTCCGTTACCAATTACTAGTAACCCCAGTGGAATGTCTGATAATTGTATTAACTTGAAAAGGCCTCCAAAAGAACTTTAATACGGGAAGTATCACTACTACAATAATAATGTTGTAGAGAAGTTACGCGATAACAATAAAGTGAAGAACCGTTCTTATCTTAGTTAATCTTTGTCGACAACAGCTTTAATCTATAGTCAATGGATTCAATATGCTAAGAGGAGCGAAAATACTAGATTCTATCGCGGATGCGAGAGAACTATGTTACGATATATTAGTCTAGAGAGGAACTTCAGTAGAAGAACTACTTATACTAATAGATAGTTACGATCAATAACGTAAATACATACTTATATTCAATAAACACGAATTTAGAATTTAGTACAAACAGTAGGTTCGCATAAATAGTTTATTTTCGAGCCGTCATCTGAATGAAACGAACTATAATGTCATACATGGTAGCGACAATCTTGTCCCTAGGGGCAGTGATTGGTTTGGTAATTCAACCATCAGCTCTAATGGCACAAACACAAACACAACAAACAACATCACCATCAGTAGCATCAACACCAAAATCATCGTCAGCATCAACAGCAGCAATAACACCCATAACAAACCCAGCGTGTGGAGAAGTAGTCCAAGGAAACGTTAACTTGACAGCTAATCTTAACTGCACCGGAGACGGCCTAATTGTAGGAGCCGACAACACTGTCATAAACTTAAACGGCTATACTGTATCAGGTCCGGGGCAACAGAGCTCTAAAGTAGGAGTAGTAGTACCCAACAATGACAACGTCATGGTAACGGGACCCGGCGTCATAAAGGGTTTCCAGGCTGGCATATTAGCCACAGGTTCTAACAACGTACAGATCAAGTCAATCATCATAACAGGCAACGAAATTGCTGTCTTTACAACTGGCTCGACTAACACACAAGTGCAGGAGAACATAATCAAGAACAATAATCTCGGAGTAGCATCTCATTCTAGCAAAGGTGCAAGCCTTATGTCCAACCTAATTACCGGCAATGAGCTCGCAGGTGTCACATTAGTCAACACGCACAAGGCAATTATTGCAGCAAACAACATAGAGGGTGGTCAAAATGGTCTCTTCCTCGATGCCCAAAGCAGCGACAACACAATAAACATGAACAACGTATTGCATAATGTAATCGACCTCAACAACGCCAACGGATTAGCTCCAAACATCAACGTAAACTCATTTGCAGACAATAACTGCATGGTTAGTAACCCAAGCGGACTCTGTATAGGCAGATAGAAAATAGAAGGTATAGTCAGGAAGACAGCTGAAAATGCTGTATCCCTCAATTTATTTTTCAATTCATAAGATTAAGAGAAATTGGGAAATAATTTTTCACGCATACAATAAATGTCTCTTCTAATAGTAGTAACTCAGTTTGAGTCGATGCTCCTTTGTCTTAACTGATCATTTCTGGCAATTCTCGTTATCATTCTAACTATACTTTCAGATAGAATAGAAGGTCGAAAGTGATAAATTGGAGACAAATTCTCTCTGAATAATGAACAAAAAACGACTGACAAGCCTGTTGTTGTTGTTGTCTTCAATCACCATAGTTGGAGCAATGTCGTTTAGTGCAGGCCCAATTCTACAAGAGGCTATTGCCCAGGCCGGCATATCTAGCGGAGCAGGCGTTGCTAATCAAACCGCTGCAAATAATGCCATGTCATCGTACCTTCCTCCTGGTTTAGCGAAATCAATAATCGATCAGGCACGTAATACTAATGCAACAAAATATGCGCTTCAGCACGCAATTGGTGCAACTACCGCAGCAATGAATAAGACTGCTGGAATGAATGCTACTAATGCTGCTGGAATGAATAAGACTGCTGGAATGAATGCTACTAATGC
>WJXE01000367.1 GCA_009665115.1 Nitrosopumilales archaeon | reverse complement strand
GCTATAGGTTTTCTGTTGGATCGGCCAGATGGTGCCGTCGCTGGTGATGCTCTTGGTTCCGTAGTGCATGACTTGGGGAATGATATTGCTCAGCGTTTGTTTAAGCATGCGAGAAGAGATGCGGCTAGGGTGCAGTTATTAGTTATGTAAGCATTCATATTAAGGCTAAATCCGACAAGGGGTTACAAATACGCGAAGACGATTTTTTACAAATTACGAGTACCAGCCTCCAACTGCTCTAGAAATAGCAGAGGGAATTCTGCTCGCAGCTCAGAGGGGCTCCACTTTCTATAGTTTGCTGTTGGCGAATATAGCTTTTTCTTAGAGATAAAGTCTTTCAAGAAATATGATACTTAGTGTACGCTATTGGCAAACCAAGACGCACCTAAGCAAGAAAGAAAAGAACAATTTGAGAAGGGAAGAGAAATTGTTTTCGGAAAAAATCATTAATAGCAAATCAAATACTATGGTCACAAGGACTGCTGTTGATACCTTCCCAATAACCAAAGGCCTCGGTGTTAGATGAATAAATAACTTTGCGTATGTGTTTTACCGAGTATAGACTACAAGCTCCTTAGAGAGGTTGGGTATGCTCAAGAATGGTCAGCCTGTATTTCTCTCGCCAGCTTCATCTACTCCTTAACTTAACTTAACGGTTCTGGATAGGATTAATCGCTGACAGCAACTTTTATCATCTTGGCTTGTTCAGTATCAATCGGCGCGTCAGTAGAATCTGTTCTTATTGCAGCTATTTTATCAACAATATCCATTCCAGATATTACCTTTCCAAAGACGGTATATTTTCCGTCTAGGAATTTTGAATCTTTCAAGATAATGAAGAACTGTGAACCTGCGCTATCCGGATCCTGTGATCTTGCCATAGATAATATACCACGTGAATGTGTATTTTTATTAAACTCTGCTTTTACGTTCCAACCAGGACCTCCTGTCCCCCATTTAACTTTGTTGGATGTATCTTTTGTATGGGGATCTCCACCTTGTATCACGAAGCCTGGTACGATTCTATGAAATATCAATCCATCATAGAAGCCGATCTTTGCCAATTTCTTAAAGTTTTCAACGGTCTTTGGCGCATCATCTGAATAAAACTCCACTGTTATATCTCCAAACTCTGTTTTTATAGTTCCCGTGTTTACCATAATAGCAAAACTGTTGTCAATTGCCTATATATATGCACACAGAAATATTTCAATGGCGTCTCAGTCTATAATCTAAGTCGTCTAAGTCTCCTCGGCGCTTCTAGCAACCGAAAGAGGACGAGAGGTAGTAGAGCTAATACTCCGTTCGTTGCATATTATTTATGAATTGTACTAACTGACTGCTGGTGTAATAATTTTGGATCCGCCATTGTATTCTTTTTAATTGCTCGCAATTTGCTCTTATATTTTAGATTGCGTGGTTTAGTTCTTAATCTATAACCGCAGCACGGACACCATAACCCGTCCCATTTTAAGAAGATCTCACATATCTGACATCGTTTCTGTCCAGTAGAATAACGCCCAGCACCAACTGGTTTGTGTGCCTTATGACGTATACATATACCTTTACAAGTCATACGATTCTTTCCCTATCTCCCTCTTCTCTTCGGTGTTCATAATCGAGAGACATTTGTTATACTTATCTGATGCAGTAGTTAAAGATAATGGCTCATTTGTATATCCTTATTATGTGGAGAATGATTAATTATTTTGCTGTCGTTGTATTATAGTAGAGGAATAAGACGAACTTTGTTATCGTTGGGTTCCATACATTTTCCGCCTTGACCAACTCACAACTTGTTGGCCGCGTACTCGTTGAGGGTTTATTCAAGCCAAGCATGCCGTTTTACTCTTGCTAGATAATCTTTGAGTTCCTGTCTTTTGCCTGCGCATAGTACGGGCCAGCGAAATTTCCATATCATAGAAACCAAAGATCCATCTTCAAGGGGTGTGGTATCCAAATCACTGGTGAATTGACTGACTGACTGGGATACATCCTGGGGAAGCAGTGTAACGAATGTTAGATCTGGGAACGGAACACAGAAGAAAATCGTAATCGGACATGACAAGATGGGCAATATCATAGGAATGGATGCTGCTACAGGAAAGGATCTATGGTGGAGAACAATGGGTAAGCAATATCATGCTGATACCATCCCACAACCGACTGGTAGCGGTGTCGTTTGGACCTATGGTATAGATGACTAACATGCAGTCGATAATTACACTCTGTATGTT
>WJXE01000366.1 GCA_009665115.1 Nitrosopumilales archaeon | reverse complement strand
GAGTTAGTGATCCATCCTTCTCTTTTTATATGAAATTTATTTATTGTTTCCGAATGCGAGCTGTTCCCCATCGTGACACACTGGACAATCTTTGTCTTTCCTTCGTTCCAAGTCAAAAACGACTCCGCTATTTCTGCAAATCCATACATCAGACTTTAACCCTTCTAACTCCAAAACGGGATCATAGCATACATGAACTCTTTTTGTATTCCATTATGTTCTGGTAAGAATTGGAGTAGTAAATAGCTAAGATTGCTATCACTGAGCTCTGTCATGTCTTTGTCGTCAGAATAAAGTTTCTCTAACAATTATGCTTAATGCTTATAAGACCAAGAATTTTACAATAATTCAATTGGATAATAGCCTAGTCGAAGACCCAAAGGAAAAAAGGGCGCGTTTTCTTTTAGAATTCGAAAACCCATTTAAATGCGAAAAATGTGGAGAACGATTTAAAAAGAAAAAGCAGTTGCGAGAACACAAGGAAGAAGTCCATTCATACTGAACGCACGAGGACCAACTGTAAGGTAAGTATCTCTCTGCCGACGATTTATAATGACTGCTCTTTTACATCCGGACAGTATAAATAACAACTAACGAGCTAACATATAATCGACTTTATTCGTTTTATCAATAATTCATTTTCGATCGGCTTCCGAATGATGCAATTTTCTTCATAGTTAGGATATGCTTGCTTCCTAAAAGATTCATAATGGGTATCTTCAGCGGCCGTCAAGAAACAAATTTTAACTTTGATATCAAATTTCCTAATTTCATTGGATAAACCAAACCCATGCATTCCTGGCATTTTTACGTCAATCAGAGCCAAATCATATAGACCACTTTTAAAATTTCGTAATGCTGCCAGAGGATCCGTAAATGAATCGACTTTGAAACCACTTTCTTCCAGAACTACTTTTAGAGTTAAATTGGTGTCATATTCATCATCAACCACAAGAATCCTTTTTTCTCCTGTATTATTCTTAACTAGTTGTTGTTGTAGATTTTGCTGTCTGTAGGAGACATAACCTTTACTTGTATTTATGACAGTAATGGTTTCCTCATACTTCTTACAGGCCATAAAAGAAGCGACACTCCCGGCTAAATAATCCTCGTTAAGACTTGAGGTTAGATTTGTGTATCCTCCTTTTCTGCACACGTATTAAATAATCCCCGCCTAGATTTACTACTTTTATAAAAATGGTTTATGATTTTTCAATAAAGCAGCGTATATTTATTGTATGTTTACGTCTATTGGTTATTAGAGAATCATTCTAAAAACAACATTCTTTAAATGTCTTCTTTTTCAATTCTTCCTGCGGTTTCTTTGTCTTGAAATCCGACTGACTGACAATAATTGACCTAAAAGTTTGCCACCGCTTTCTTGGAATCTAGCGGCGTTGTGAACATGTATAATCCGCGGTCACCTTCTCGATTTCTAATCTGAGTGTGGTTAGCTTACGGTCGTAGCCTAATATAGGCGAATAATTTTCTGCTATGCACCTTGGCTTATTCCAGTCCTGGACGTTATCTCATTTCAGGACACACCTTGCAAGTAAAGTTGAATGACGGTACTCTGGAATTTCAGGTCTCATTTCGCTCACAATTTGATTGGCTAACGCGACGTAAATTGATTGCGGTCATATTGGGCAAAAAAAACCGTCGAATTGGCCGTCACATTGGCCACACCCACCCCTTGGTACATCTTATTGTAAAATGCCTGAACATTGCGATTGACTTGTTGTCCCAAAGGAAATTCGATCTCTTTCTCGAGGTATGAATTAATCATGAATGCATTTGCTAGTGTACAAGACTCACATAAACGTGATTTTTCACCTAAAATTTTTTACTGAAAGTTAAGGCATGGAGAAGCTGCCTTTCGGTTTTAAGCATCTCCTACGTAATTGCTAAACTGTCCAGACGGATTCGGTACGTTTCCGTATCCTGTATTACCTTTCTCATTGCCAATCATAACTCAACTCCACAGTACTTGGTGTTCTACCATAGTCGTAGTTTGCAAACTGACTAAATGTTCCACTCTGTCCAGGATTCAGGCTGAGTCCACCTACGTAACCGCTTGACATTCCTATGGTGCTATTGCCCGAGTCGTACCAGGTTCCCGTTATCCTTAATCCGTGCATCGTCTGGTTCGAGTTGTTCGTCACCGTCCCTTTTATCCATCCCTGCACGCCGCTGCTTGTAATGGTAACATGGTCTACTGAAATTGTGGTGGGGTCGTTATTC
>WJXE01000365.1 GCA_009665115.1 Nitrosopumilales archaeon | reverse complement strand
GTTTGAATGAAGACGGATTTTGCTGGTTTAACATTGCCAAGAATTGCCTCTCCAATTATTTCCTTTTTCGACATTAAACACTTTGGAATCTTTATAATAACTATATCTCCAATTATGTCATATGCTGAAAGAGGTTTTAGCCAATTACCTCACCCCATCAGAACTGGACAAGATCTTCTCAGCATTTGACATAATTGGAGATATAGTTATTATAAAGATTCCAAATTGTTTAATGTCGAAAAAGGAAATAATTGGAGAGGCAATTCTTGGCAATGTTAAACCAGCAAAATCCGTCTTCATTCAAACATCCGCAATCAAAGGAGACTTTAGAGTACGTAATTTGGAATTTCTTGCCGGGGAAGACAAGACTGAAACAGAATACAAAGAACATGGTTGTCGATTCAGGGTAGATGTCGTTAAGGCCTATTTTTCTCCAAGATTATCGACGGAGAGGATGAGGGTGGCAGAGCTAGTGCGTGACAATGAAGTAATTACTAATATGTTTGGCGGAGTAGGGACGTATTCTATTCTGATGGCTAAAAAGAACAAAACGTGTACAGTCTACAGTATTGATTCAAACCCTGTCGCTACTGAGCTGTGTAGAATTAATGCGAAATTAAACAAGGTTGAAGACAATGTTATATCAATCCATGGTGATGCAAAAGGAGTTATAGAAAAACAAATTGATGGTAAATCTAATAGAGTATTGATGCCTTTGCCAGAAATGGCTAAGGAATTTGTCTCCTCTGCGAAAAAGGCATTGAACGAAGGGAAAGGGACAATACATTACTTTGCTCATGTAGAGGCAAGCAATAGGAAACTCGGCCTGCACGAAGGGGTAATAGACACGGAAAATGCGTTCAAGAATTATCGATACCACATTCTTCAAACAAGAATAGTGAGAGAAGTAGGTCCAAGATTGTATCAAATAGTGTCAGATGTGTCTCTATAGTGGCAAATTTAATTAGACTTGTCACTTTCGGCTTGCTCGGGAGCCGTTGTCATTGTGTAGCCTATCCATGCCAAGACTGCTAACAATGCGCCTACTGCCACGACGATGGTAAGTTTCAACACTAACAATCCCCAAGATGTCGCAAGTGTTACGTAAGAATACGCAATAAATACCACAATCGATGCGGCTAGAAGACCAGTCCCCAGGATTCTTCCTCGTACTCTTCTGCTTTTCATCTCTAGTTGGATGCTTTTACCATCTTATTTACATACCTTCGAGACATCTCGGAATTGCGATGGCTCTATCATTCACCCGAATTCTAGAGCCATAAGGTATGCGTCTTCTCCATCCCTGTAATATGCGCGAAGTCGTGATTTTATTTGAAATCCTAATCTTTCATACATCCGAACGGCTGATTCATTGCTAACTCGAACTTCGAGGTAAATCTCATCGGTCTTCCGAGCAATAATACCGTTGATACCTTCAAGCATCAGAGCTTTGCCAAGGCCTTGGTTTCGGTGTTCATTTAAAACGGCGACAGAAACCACGTGACCCTTTTTTACGAAACCCAACTTTCTAAAATTCGAGAAACCGAATTCAATCTTACACATGATATATCCAACTACTTTGTCATAAAGTTCAGCGACGATGAAGGATTCAGGTAATTCCCTCAGGATTGATTCAAAAAAGTAATCCGAATAATGTTCAGGAAGTGTAAGCATATTGATGTCTACCACTGTCGGGAGGTCCTTTGCCTCGCAGCGACGAATCATGTAAGAACCTACTCTTCGGAGAGCTGTTTGCAATTGAAAGGATAAGTACTGTCCAAATTATTTAACCTTACCAGCCTCAAAGTATAACAAATTTTGGTGCCGATCCCAAAATATTAAAAAGCGCACGATAATCTAGAAGGCGCTGTTCCCCTAGACAATCACGTTTAAGTAGGTCAGGAAATGGTTTCACTATATATGGTTTGCGGCAAAGAGATCCGAATAGGGAGACTCTTGAAGAATGGCAAGATGCTTTGTATACCAATGGATCACGGGATCAGTAACGGTCCTATCAATGGCTTGGAGAATATTCATGGTATGATTTATCAATGTGAGAACGCGGGACTTACGTGCGTTCTGGTAAACAAAGGCATCATTAAAACACTGCCAACTCCCATAAATATTGGCTTAATAGCTCACTTGTCCGGCAGCACAGTACTAGGATCATTCCCAAACAAAAAAGTTTTGATAGGAAGCGTTGAAGAAGCGATAAGATTGGGTGCCGACGCAGTATCGGTTCATATAAACATC
>WJXE01000364.1 GCA_009665115.1 Nitrosopumilales archaeon | reverse complement strand
ACATACGATCAACTCTGCGTCGGCGTTACATGCTCTAAGGGCTTTCATCATGGATTCTACAAGCTCGGGAGCAGCACCATCTCCTCGAATGTTGGAGGCAGTTTTGTTGTGGACCGAGGAGAGCAGTCATTAATAAAATAATCTCGATTATTTCTATTTTGAAGACTGGGAAGTAGAGGTTAGCTCTAATCTTGCGACCATGTTGTTGACAAAGGGAGGAAAATCAGATGGCTTATTTACTTTTGTAAATTCACCTTTTTCTGAATAGTAAGAATAATGAATGTTATAGTTTTCAAGATTTAGAGTCTTTATATGTGGAATCCCAGATGAATTATCTACTACAGATATTGTCTTATTATCGGGAGAATAGATCTTCATAAAGTCCGCCATCGTCAATCTAATGGGCCGTATATATTCAATGTGGATAGTGGAGCCTGCTGCATCAGTATGAATCACATGTAAGCATTCTTTTCCATTAACCGTGCTATTTCCGACTCCGGCGGGCAGCGAATTCTGTTTGCCGTCAACGATAACTTGTACTCGTGGATACAGATTAAACTGATCTGCATTCTGTGACCTAAGACATATTTTCGTCGGTATGGGAGGCGGGGCAAAATGTGGAAGTATAACTAATGCTACGAGCAGTGAAGCGCCCATAGCAATAGGCGGTATCAGGACTTCTTTTTTTCCTAGTCTTTTCGGTGCCTTTTCTTCTTTAACTTTACGTTTGGGCATTACAAATTTACCGCACCCTAAAAGATCGCGTGCGGTATTATTAATATTCTCTACTCAATGTGAGATTCCAGGTTCATATAGAACAACTTTTTATTGTTGACAGCCAAGGGATGGATGAGAAATATGCAGATAGTTCAGCTATCAGATATCCACATTGGGAGCCTGTTCAATCAAAATGTTTTTGACACGCTTGTGGAGGAGATCGAGAACCTAAAACCTGATGCTATTATTATTACTGGCGATCTTACTGACGATGGATTACTCTTCCAGTTCGAACGTGCTCAATTTGAAATTAATAAGCTCGCATGTCCTAACAAGATCGTTTTGGCAGGTAACCATGACTACCGGCATACAGGATATCTTGTTTTCAAGAAATTCTTCCCGTCAAAGCAAATCTATGAACTAGAAGACGAGGTAGTAATTATGGCACTTGGCACGGCTAGGCCGGACAGAGACGAGGGAGAGGTAGGGTATAGGCAAAATAAGTGGATGATTGAAACCTTGGCTAAATGTGAGAACAAAACGAAGATTATTGCAATGCATCACCATCTCATAGGTATTCCAGACACGGGGACAGATAAAATTATCATTTTGGATGCAGGTGACACCTTAATGGCCTGTCTTCAATCCAAAGTCGATTTGGTGCTTTGCGGTCATAAACATAGACCTTGGGTGTGGAACTTGGGATCGTTGGAGATTGCTTATGCGGGAACAGCCAGTTCAACACGGTTCAGAGGATTTTTCGAGAATGCTTATAATATTTTAGATGTCAGGAACGGAAAATCACAAATCGACATAAAGATAGTTGGCGGTAAACGGATGCCTCTCTTAAACCTAGTAAATAAATATAAGCCATTTTTGGAAACTGAAGGGTCTTGACTGGCACAAGTATGCGGTAAAATAAATCCTAGTAACTGAGAGACGAGCGGCAGTAGAAATCTCGACCTCTCGAGTCAGAGACTATTTATGTCTCGCTATCTCGGGAAAATAATCAGCAAGCGAGACCGTTGTTGTCTATTCATATTGATGGTGCAAGTCGAGGTAACCCAGGTTATTCAGGGATCGGCATTGTAATCACTAAAGATAACGACAAAATCGCGGAGTATAAAGAATTCATAGGGACTAAGACTAACAATCAGGCAGAATACATTGCATTGAAAAAAGCGCTGGAAATTGCCTCCTCCATTGACGATGAAATCACAGTTCTGTCGGACAGTGAATTGGTCATAAATCAGAGAACAAACAAATACAAAGTAAGAAATAAGCAACTCAAGCTGCTATTCAAAGAAATCTCAAATTTGGAGAAGTATTTCAGAATAGTGATTTACAGACATATTCCCAGGGAAATTAATAGATATGCAGACTCATTGGCTAATCAAGCGATAGACGAACGAATTAAATATAAAAATGCCGGTACCTAAATTGACGGCAGCCGTGAAGACTCAGAGTTAATCCGATTTTGTTTCACAGAATATGAGGAGAAGGCATTTGACTGAGCTGCCATTATTTCATCGTAGAA
>WJXE01000363.1 GCA_009665115.1 Nitrosopumilales archaeon | reverse complement strand
GCATTCGCTGGACCTGGCGACAATGTACTTGTAGCAGGTTTATTGGATACTGATAATAGCAAGCTCTATGGCGGCTCGGGAAACAATATCTTCATAGGAGGTACTGGTAATTCGCTTATGGTAGGCGGGACAGGAAATGATCAGTTCTATGCTGGAAGTGGTCATGATACTATGATAGGAGGGGGAGGTGCTAACTTCTTTGACTGTGGCCTTAATGGTAATGGAGTAATACTAGACTTCAATCCCGCTCATGGTGATACTAAGGCCTCCAATTGCAAATTTGTAATTACAGTGCATCCTAATAGTCAGCCAGCAGGATCAACACTGTCTTAACGGAACAAAGCATCCGTTCTAGAACAGCAATATCAGTTTTTTTGTTATAATGTAAGGCAACTGATATGCTCTCTTTCCTCCGTAGTCGTCATCACAAATCTTTGGCGCAAAACACACCTTGGATATCCATTTGCTATATCAAAAACGCACTCGAACTCCTGCTCGGAGCAGTTAACCGCTTTAGGATTCTACATTCCGGCCTTCAGCCTTTCTGTGAATCTTCATAACATTCTATTGATTCAGCTCGAGTTTCTATGGCAGTAGCTGAACCAAAGCAATCCGAACCACGAAGATTGATAAACTCGAATGAACTGCATTTAGACCATGTCTAAAGATGTATAATTTTGATAAAGGTATTGTTAATTTGAACGACGCACCTTCATTATAGTTTTTATCATACCTCGTCTCTTCCTCCAACCAATCCTCTCCATAAATATTACCCTACACCCTCACGTAAAAAGAACGTACCCCGTCCTTTCCTGAACTAGAAATAGAAATACATCGAGTGTGGAGAATGAACCTTTGCTATAATCAAATCGATAGATAGATTTTGGACTACAGCAACAATTAGTGATTTTATGACAACAAGAATAGAGGCTATAAGTCCATCTTCTTCTGTCCAAAAAACAGCAAACAAAATGACAGATAGGGATGTTTGTTCATTAGTAGTTATCGATGATAAAGATAGTAAAGTATTAGGTCTGATACCTGAACGTGACATAGTTAGGAACGTATGCATTTATAATAATGTATCAATTAATAGTGTAAAGAACGTCGGTATTCTATCCTCTCCACTTATCATCACTAAGTCTAATTCATCCCCAGAAGGCAACTGATTTACTTATTGAGAATAAGATAAGGCATCTACTCGTCGTCGACAAAGAAGAATCAAATAAACCTTAGGTGTTGCTGCCAATATGGATTTTGCAAGATATATGGACAGCAGGATGCGAGATAACGAGAACAATGCTAATTCTTTACGTTATTTATTATATTCACTCAAAGAGCGTGGTTGTAAACCAGTGGAGCTCATCGAATGACTTGAGGGGCTCCACTGTATACTGATCCTCCCAATAGCCTATCAGCTAAAGTCAGATTTGAGAGTGCACCTTGAGGGTGTCCATTTCTAAGTGAAATAATAGCGTTCTCTATCAACACTTTAACGTTCTGGCTAGTGGAGCTGCCGGTAAAATTTGCAGCTGCCTGTACTTGCTGTGCTGAGATGCAAAGCAATAATAACATTAGTGCAATTAGCACATAGGTCAAGCCAAATCTACACCTTAATCGTTACTACCATATGCTAGAATAAATAGTATTGCTAACTCTATACGTTATTCGTAGTCGATAAAAGATTTCTAGAGTCCATCGCCATTTCCACCATAATCTTTCTAATGAATATATTAGTTATTGATTATGTCAATAATTTCCTTCTATATTCTTAACACCTGGTGTGAAGGACTCCACATGTGTTCCTACAGTCTTACTTATCCGGTGAGACTTACTGGTATGTTGTAAAGTAATGATATGAACTACTTACCTATCGTTGCTAGTCGTTGAATTAAATGCGGGTGACATTTCTGATCAACTGCTAAAAAACAGAGAAGTTTATTTCAACCAACTACTAAAATTAACAGGAAGAATGCTACTGGATTTCCTATAAAGGACTTTGTCAAAACCGAGTTTTTCACCGTTACATTTTCAATCCTAAGGATAGATATAAGACTGCTAGAGTCCGTAGATCAAAAAGAAAAGAAGGGCTGCTCAGGGTTTACTATTTCTCTACGGGGTTAGTGCCTTTGCTGTTGCATCCACAGAGTACGTTACTGTGAATTTGGCTCCGCTAAGTGTATGGAATGCTACTGCATTTCCAACAAAATCCATGCTACCTGATGCTATTGGACTTGCCTGAATCGGGCCGCCGGGAGTTGCTTGGGGACTAA
>WJXE01000362.1 GCA_009665115.1 Nitrosopumilales archaeon | reverse complement strand
GCCAATAGACAGGGCCAGAGCCACTCCTAAGACGTTAGACACCATTTTCGTCATCGTTCATAGAGAGCATACATATACTTTAATCATTTCATGTTTGAAATATGAGACCAGAATACAGATTTTTTCGTTTTCCTAACGAAATACTCAACTCCGAAGTAAATTCAAAGTATAGAGAAAGAGATTCATGCTGATGTGTACTTGAAACAAACAATAATCATGGAGAGAATGCCGCTCCAAATGGTATCTATTAAACACGGGTTTATGATACATGTAGCATGAACCAGCAAGAACAAACAAGTACCGAAACAGCATTAATAGTGAATCCAAATTCGTGTGGTGGATCGACTGGCAAGAACGGGGCAAGTCTTATAATCAGATCAAGGGAATTTTTGGTGAAAAACCCGAGGTTGCATTTAGCCAAAAATCTGTTAGATACTGACCTAGCCACGTTGAGATTATGTTTGAGTTAGTAATTACAGCGTATGTTTCTGGAATTTGTTAGTTTTGCTACACAACGTTCACGAAATGAAACTTTAAACTTTTGATTCCTCGATTTTTTGAAAGCTCATTTGCGAGTTCTTTCATTCTCCTAACATCTCCTTTTACCATGATACTTTCTAGGCAATTATTATCATTCAGATGCAAATGTGTGGCAGCGCTTATAATGTCATTATATTTATGCTGTATCCTAGTTGATTTTGTGTCCTGATTGTAAACGTGGTTGTCATATAGCATTATTATAGCACCTGCTCCTGACTTTGGAAGATCATCTACCCAATTATGTTCATCTACAAATGAATGCAAAGCTGTCTGTATTGCCTTTGATCTATCTGTAAATCCAGCTTTTATCATTGACTTGTCAAATTCAGCAAGAAGTTTTGGAGAAAGTGAAATACTTATTCGATGTACGTAAGTTTTTTCATCGTGCTCGTGACCATTAGCCTGTTTTAGAGTCAATTAATGAGTTAATAATATGTAGTAATTACTATCTTTTATCTTTTATTTGCATAATGATTCTGTCTAGTCTTTCAATAAATAAAGTAATAACTGTTAAGTTAGATGTCGTCATTTCCTTTTTATTGTATTAGGAATCAAATTCATAAGAGTATCAATATTTGGAATAGCACTGTTACTTGTAATAACGTTATCAGTAGCTAAAAGTAACGATACATTGGCAGAGGCTCAAGCGTCGCAGGATAATGGTATTATTATTAATACCCATATCAATGCCTACAGATTCGAGAATTTATATTCAAATATTCAACAAGCATTGGTTCACTTTATCAATGCCTTTACGAATATATTGCAAACGTTATTCTCAGTTCGAAATACGGTGGGTTACGATACACTGAAATCTACGATTGCTCTTTTTGTCGTAATTGATCCTATTGGAACGATTCCTTTATTTATTGCTCTTACAGAAAAGATGGGAAGGGAAGAAAGAAAAGCAGTCTCGAAGACAGCCATTATTACTTCTGGTGTATTGCTAGTTGTGTTTGCAGTGGCTGGCACACAAATACTTACCATTTTTGGTATCACTATTTTCAGCTTTATGATTGCCGGTGGAATACTCTTGTTCATTGTGGCGATTGAATTATTAACTCACGGGATATGGAGATTTGGCGCCAGTGGTGGCAGTCTTTCTGCAGGTGAGTCAGGAGTAGTTCCACTGGCGTTTCCATTACTAGCAGGACCTGGCGCAATTACCTCAGTTATAATTTCTTTTCAAACAGCTGGATTGATTGTGACAATATTATCTATAGCGATTGTAATTGGCATCACCTACGGGATCTTGCAGTCCATAAACCCTATTTACAGACTGCTTGGAAGGCGTGGTGCTATGATAATTACTCGAGTTTTTGCAGTTTTCATAGCGGCCATTGCAATACAGTATATAATAGAAGGTGTTAAGCGACTCTTTATCTAACAATCGTGTGGCTAGTAAGCCTTGTAAGTGTTGGCAACAGCAATGCTTGAGTACATTTCTGAGCAGCAAGGCAAGAAGATTTGCTTGTTTTTCCATCTCTTCGGCTTCTAAGTTGATGACAACTGACCATGTGGGGTCTCCTCTGATCCGATCGCCGTGTTAATCGAAAGCCTGCCAACGCATGATAATGCCCTTCATGATATTCGTCTACGATTTTCAGCAGAGGAACTTCACGTCTCCAGAATCCTATACGTTGTGATTTACATCCTAGCTGGTATTGCAGGAGCGTTATTCCGTGGTGTCATAGCATCTTATATCTTGGGAGGCGGACATGCACTGCTTATAGG
>WJXE01000361.1 GCA_009665115.1 Nitrosopumilales archaeon | reverse complement strand
TGTTGAGTCAGCGAAGAAACTGGTGAGCCCTAGCGATTTAGAGAAGGGCATTGTACGAGTACTCAACAGGGAAATAACTAAGCAGATCAAGATACCCAAAGAGTTGACTGAAGCAGAATCTCTGGAAAGAATAAGGGGCAACATGGCATGGAGGGAGGCGAGAGAAAAATCTGATTTCATGATGTATGCACCCCACTTGAAGAAAATGATAGAAATAAAGAAGCAAATCGCTGAGAAGATAGGTTATGAAAAGCATCCGTATGATGCGCTTTTGGATAAGTTCGAAGAAGAGCTTACAGTAGATGATTTGGATAAAGTATTCGGTGCGTTGACTCCGCGTATTCAGAAGATTCTGAAAAAACTCGTAGATTCAGGCAGCCCGTTTTGTAAAGAGAGCAAACTTAGAAAATCAAAGTATGATATCCAAAAAGTTGACGAGCTCAATCATGACATTTTGACTCTCTTGCAATACGACATGGAACGTTTCAGAATGGATGTATCTACGCATCCTTTCACTGAGGCTATGGGCCTCAACGACGTAAGAATAACTACTCGGTATGAAGGGACCGATTTCAAAAAGTCGATATCTAGTACTATTCATGAAGCTGGTCATGCCTTGTATAATCTGCAATGCGATCAGTCATTGTCTGTTACTCCTCTTGAAGGCGGATCTTCGCTTGCGCTCCATGAATCTCAGTCAAGGTTCTGGGAGAATATTGTGGGCAGAAGCCTGCCTTTTGTTCAATTAATAGCTCCCTTGATTAGAAAGCAAGTAAGTTTCGCAAACCAAGCAACAGATGACGAGTTGTACCTGTATTTCAATAACGTCAAGGCTGATTATATACGAGTTGACGCCGACGAAGTTACATACAATCTCCATATAGCAATAAGATATGAGATAGAGAAAAAAATATTTGGAGATGAGCTCAGCGTCTCTGAGATTCCTGAATTCTGGAACGATAGAATGGAGCAACTGCTTGGAGTGAGACCAACTAAGGATTCACAGGGGGTGCTTCAAGATACTCATTGGAGCAGTGGCCTCTTTGGCTATTTCCCAACTTACACTTTGGGAAACTTGGTTTCAGCGATCATTGCTACAAAGATGCGCAAAGATCTGGAGGGTTACGAGGAAGACATCAAGAGTGGCAATTTCAAGCCCATCAGAGAATGGTTAAGATCAAAAATACATCAGCACGGATCTGCCTATGCTCCCAAAATGCTTCTTAATAATACCTTCAATGAAGGCTATAATCCGGATTACTTTGTGACCTACATAGAGACTAAATACCTTGGGTCCTGAACCCTAGCTTATTTGATTAAAGCTATATTCTAATTCTTAGCCATATCCATATTCTAATTCATATACTATTTTTTTTGATTTCTTTTTGGTGGAGCTCAAGCAAAGGTTCTAACTTCTTCATTTGGTATTTCACTATTCATAATAGTTGTGGGAGTTTCATATGCATCAGCTCTATATCTTCTTTCACGATTTGTCTCTCCAATACACATACAGATCAAGACCCATTCTTCACGCTTTAATTGGATATACAAAACTCTACTAATATCTCAATATGTGTCAGCAGGAATTATTGCTTTTATGATTCTTCAGCTAATATTGACATCGCATTACTACGCTGGATTGTTGATTGCAACCATAGCAATCAGCTTTACATTAGCCGCTATTATTTTGGGACTGTTAAGCTATAGATTCCTATCATGGTACAAGTCATCGAACAAGAATATTACAGTATTGTTATATGCTTAATGATACTTGTTTATAATAAATTCACTAACTAATGCTGTTAATCCAACAATAATCAGATAATGCAATCATAACAGTACTTTTACAGTAAACAAATCGAATTTTTGCATTATTCTCTCAAAATCAGAATCACTAAGACATAATACAATTCTATTCGATTACTCCCGGGCATTTTTGTTACGTGGTTACTACTACCTACTAGATAGACTCTCGTACCTACAATCAGTCTAGGTAAGCCTAAATCCCAAAATTCTTATTTGGTCTGAAACTCGCATGTTAACACCGCTCTTATAGATAATTATTGTGTGAATGTTTTAACTCTATATGATAACAAGACAATGGAAAGGGCTCTGTTTAAGGTAGTCGGAATGTATTGCAGCGATTGCATGCTTATTGTGGAAAAGCAACTCGAGCATGAGAAAGGGGTAAAGACCATTGATATTAACTACATGACGGATAGTGTCATAATAGACTATGACCCATTACTCATTACAAAAGAAGAGATAAAGAATAAGCTAGAGAAATCAGGATACAA
>WJXE01000037.1 GCA_009665115.1 Nitrosopumilales archaeon | reverse complement strand
GGATTATACTTGTGTTATGTTATGTTATGTTATGTTATGTTATGTTATGTTATGTTATGTTATGTTACAAGATTGTGCTCTAATTCATTTAAGAGCCATAGGTGTGATTTCCTTAAGCTTCGAGGATATGAACAAATCTGTATTCTTGGCACCACAAAGATCTCAAAGTCTACCAGAGCCAGTCACGTCATGGTCAGCTAGGACACTCACTTTCTTGGTCGGCTGGTAGACTATTGTTATTCTCTTCCTCCTTCTGTGTTATCTTGGGTAGGCTCCTTGTCTACCTTTGTCAGTTATCTACTACGGCTTCTGCTTTTAGACATGCCAACTATTTGTAATTCAGAGCTTCAATATAGAATGAAACACTAACGGGGGATGTCTCCTCTTAATATCAGCAGCTCCAAGTG
The DNA here is from genome assembly GCA_009665115.1 of Nitrosopumilales archaeon. Taxonomy (GTDB): domain Archaea; phylum Thermoproteota; class Nitrososphaeria; order Nitrososphaerales; family Nitrososphaeraceae; genus Nitrosopolaris. The sequence goes on along the minus strand of WJXE01000037.1, from coordinate 11,100 downwards.
AAAGAGGGTGAAATTGTTGCAGTATATTCCCACCTTGAGGTTTGGAGACTGAACTCCAAATCATGCTATAAGATATACATTTGGGATTTATCATTACGTACTCTGTCAGTGCGAGCATCTCCAATCGCATTATTGCCAGTTGTCTAGAGTTCAAAGGTTTATTTTAATTACCTCAGGCTCATTGTTATGTGCGGATATCATACTCCAAACTATGCTTTATATTACTAATAACAGAAATTACAATAAATCCTTAATATGAGGTTTAATGCTTCGTCTGTGACATTATTTCTGGTAGTAATGTTAACCCTGTTGATGCCTTCAACAGTATTATTGGCCTTCGGCCAGAACTCACAATCTACAACAAATTTCGCCCAAAGTAAATATGAAGTAATAAAGACGATTCGTTCGCTCCGATTCGATCTTCCGTATACAGCATCAAACAATGATAGAACGCATCCACTTGTTTATACTTTTGTCAAACCTATATCTGAGAGCTGGATTCTAAATGTAGACAATAATGTATCTTATGCGACTAGACCCGATGCCAAGACAGTTATAAAGTTGCAGGAACCTGCACCAAGCGAGAAGTTTATTGAAATTGCAATGTATGGGGATATTGCGTCTAATAGGTTTTGGGCAGCTGTAAATACGAGAGAAGCCGGATATATCAGACTATATGATAAAAACGGTATTGATGGCTGGTCAGCAACACAGCCGATAATTATTGGATACGATAGCAATCAAGGGTTATCAATCAGTAGTGGCGCAAAGGTTCTGGTGGATAGATTATCTGTAAATGGTTTCACACTTGGTTCTATCGCGATTTATGGAAAAGATGACCCAAATTCTCCTCCCAATACATATTCTGGCAATATATCGTTTGAGGTGCTCTGGGGAAAGCCTGCTGATTCTCCAATATATTATCTGCCACTTGTTATGCTAGTTGGAGTCGGTGGTGTTTTAATTGGGTTACTTGTATTTAAGAAAAGGGACAAGATTGAAGCTAGATGAAAACAATAACAACTTTCAGTTACTTTCGGCAACATATATAATCAGACTTTTCAGAAATAGCCGTAATAAGTCGATAGCTACTTCAATATGAAATTGATCATGGTAAATAGGTAGTTGGAAATACGTCGAGCCCATCAGACTCGATCTGTTTGGATTCATTTACGATTTGGGTTGCTATACTAGGAAGAGAGTGTAGAAACCCTCTGTAGATGTAGCATTATTAGTTGGCTAACGTAGGTTTAGTAAAATTGACATGCTAGACCTTTTAGCAGTTAGTTTTTATTGTCCTTGCTTGATCACGGCAAATCTTAAGTAGCTGCAAAAGTCCAATTTGAGTGGTCATTTATTTCTCCACTTCCTGTAGATACGTCCTTAGATCATTCATGACAACACAAACTGCGCAGTCAGTTTTTCTGTAAGCAGATGATATTCCAGAAACCTGACCTAAAAGGCGAGTAGTACACCTACGCTTTATTTGGTGATACCGCATCTATGGTTTTAATAAACAAAGTAATAGCCTTATCTCAACACTAAATGCTAAAACTTGAAACTTTAGATCAACGGCAACTATCTTTTAATACTTATGATCAACTCAATACTACATGGGCTATTGATTGAACGAGAATATATAAAGTCACACGTCATAATTTTTTATACTCAGATCTTATAATTTGTAGTACAATTTCTAATATCATATACAGGAGATCAATAAATCTAAAATGGATTATACCTACATCCCTTTCTTCCGTCTTTTAAGGCAGCAGTAGCTGGTTTGAATTGGGTTTCCTTCTTCCAGCAAACAACAATTAGACTTGCATCTATTCGGCTGTCTTGATGATTCTTTTCAACACATACGGAATCTCACTCAAGCTAGCGATTGTATAAGTTGGACGTTCAAGTCCGCTCATTGGTTCTTGTAATTTGAAAAGTGAGTTTGTGGTCCTGATTGTTTTCATTCCCAGTGCATTTGCTGGCCGGATATCTGTGTCTAGTCTATCACCAACCATAATACAATCTTTTGGACAATTCACCGCGGCAAGGTCCATTGCTAAGTGGAATATTCTGGGATCAGGCTTAGCAATTCCAACCTCCGAGGAAATGACCTTCACCTTGAAAAATCGACTTATGTTAGAGTCCTCCAATAACCTTACAATATCTTTAGTTTGATTAGCTATTATTCCAAGATCAAGCTGCCTCGAAAGAACGTTGAGGGTTTCTTCTGCGTCATCAAAAAGGCGGAGGAATTTTCTTCGTCCCTCTTCAATTTGGGGTTCTAATCTTTTTGTAATAATTTTGCCGTAACCAGGTTGAGATATTAATTTGCAAACTTCGGTTACTAACTTCCTAACACTTTCATGACCTATTTGGCGGTTTCTAATAACACTGTCTCTTACTGCCCGATAATTTCGACTATCGATTCTTGCGCCAAACGCATTTAATATCTCTAAGAATTCCTTATCAAAGTAATTAATAAAATCCCATTCGTTTACTAAAGTCTGCCCGAGATCAAAGAACATGAATGGTCTTTTCATACAAATTCGTCCTTGTGGCGCATTGCAATCTGATTAAATTAATTAAATTAATGTCTATCTGTACCTCAAATTTCGGGGGAAAATAACACAGTCACTGGATGCAAAGTTTGACGTTGATAATCATTGTCATTTACTGTTGACGCTCTGGTTCGCTGGTAATTCAAGCGCAGCCATCGATCCTCCAACTCCATTGTACCCTTGAACTTTACCTGTAGGAAGAAAGAGCACCCCATCTGCTAGAGATGGTCAGTCCACCCATGGTTCTTGTCCAGTATCCTTATCAGGTGCCAAAATTGGTCCTGATCTTTTTTGATGTGTCGTTCTTGGCTGACAAATTGACTGGATGTGCTTGGCTTTTCCATGATAGCGATGTAACCGGAGAATACTACTCCATTAGTAACCAATGGTGATACTAGTGGCGGAAACTATTGTGCTGGTAGTATTTTATAGATAAAAATAATATAATAAAGTTCTTTCAACATGTTTTTATTGATGCAAGTTCGCAACCAATTATTGGGTAAGGGCAAGATAATTGTAATTGAGGGAGCCGATAAAGCTGGAAAGCTGACTCAGTCTAGATTATTAATCGATTCTTTAAAACTATCTGGTCGAATATGTGTTGTTATGGATTTTCCGGATTATACTACGCCAATTGGAATGGAAATAAGGGCCTTTTTAGACGGTAAACGCGAGTATTCCAATGAATTAAAACATATGCTTTTGTCAGCCAACCGTTGGGAAAGGAAAAGAGAAATAGAAAGTATGATAGAGACGGGCACGATAGTGGTAATAAACCGATACTACCAATCAAATCTTGTTTATGGCGTCTCAAATGGTCTTAATATTAACTGGCTAACTAACTTGGAACGGGGTTTACCCAAAGAAGCTATAGTTATAGTCCTAGACGTTAGTCCTACCGTCTCGTCCCAACGGTCAGAAGCGGGAGATCTGGACTCTTTTGAAAAAAATCAGAAATTGCTGTTAGAAGTAAATAAGAATTATCGTAAACTTGCAAAACAGTTCAAATGGAAAATAATCAATGGTGAAAAAAGGAAGGAGCAAGTCCATCAAGAAATAATGAAGATCGTTAAACTCCTGAATGTCATCTGATTATCACGCTGACCGAGAATTAATTCGACTAAAAACATATCATTTCAGTTGTTTTCGTTTGGTAAAAAACAATCGTTAACGACTCCATTACGAGACCTCTAGCACCGCTCTTCAAGCTTAGATGATCAGCTACAAGAGAAATGATAATAAACTCGACGCATATAAGCTGATTGGAACTCACTATAAACAATAGTGAACTCGTCGCGTTCAAGGATATGACACTTTACCGAGCGAGCCAGAAATAGAATGTTCAATATCTTGGCATACAGTAGATTTAATTTTCTGCCTTACACAAACAAAACCATCAGATCGAGCTATGAAGTTTGCCGGAGAAATCACTGATCCAGTTCATCAATATATCCGTTTCACCAATGTCGAAAGAGAACTTTTGGACACTGCCGCGTTCCAACGTTTGAGGAGAATAAAGCAACTCTCTGGCGCGCACTTGGTTTATCCCAGCGCGCAGCACTCTCGATTCGAACACTCACTTGGGACGATGCATGTTGCAGGCTTCGCAGGGGAAACTCTTCTTGCCAAGGGGTATCTCAGTAAAGAGGAAAGTATTCAAGAGTTACGATTGGCAGCTTTGCTTCATGATATAGGACATGGACCATTTTCACACCTATTTGAGGAAATGTTAGGCGCAAAATGCGACCTGACCCACGAGGACTTGGGGAAGAAAATTATCTTCAAGACAGAGATTAGCGATATTCTAAAAAAGCACGGTTACAATTCAAATGGTATATGTAAGTTATCATTTGGTGAATCAAAGATAAAATTCTTTAACGAAATTATCGCCGGCGCACTATCGGCAGATATTATGGATTATTTACCTCGAGATGGATTGTTTACTGGAGCTGAATATGGCAAAATCGACTATCACAGACTAATAAGTTCGTTTGAAGTGGTCTCGAATGCCCATCTAGCCATTAATAGATCCGCCCTCTACTCATTTGAATCAATGTTGATCTCTAGGTACGAAATGTTCAAGGCAGTCTATTTCCATAAAACTGTCAGATCGGCCGAAGTTATGCTTCTTCATTCAATGAGGCTAGCTGATGAACAGCTGAATTTAACTGACACATCCCTAGATAATTATCTAAACCTGACTGATGATTCAACTCTTGAGAAGATAAACTCTCTTAATAAGAGCAATGAAGTTGCAGTCAGACTAGTAACAGATTACAGGAACAGAAAATTGTTAAAATGTGTTTATGAAAAATTCTTACACAAGCACGATTATATCTGTAGAAAAATGGATAGACGGGCCCTGCATAATCTGGCATCACAGATAGCAGAAAGCGCAAGGGTCCAAGAAAATTCCGTTTTTGTCGATGCATCGAGAGCATCCTCTATGCCGCTGACGCCCACTAAAAAAGAGATAAGTTCGATATTGCTCGTCGACAAAGAACGGGCATATGAAACGCCCATATCAGAGATTCCGCTTATTGATTCTGTAACAGGCTTTCTTGATATGCTAAGAGTATATACAACCCTCAAAAATAGAGAAGTGGTGGAACGATCTGTTAAAAAGGTTCTTGGCGAAGAAGATTCTATGTACCAAAAGCACAGAATCAGGAAAAGGTAAGTTTGACATGAATAATATCAATCTTAATAAAAAAAGAAGAATAGTCATAAAATTAAGCGGCAGCATATTCAATACTGCTAACGGTAAAGAGTCTATCACAAAATATGCTAGGATGTTATTAGAAATCAGTGACAAATTTCAACCAGTAGTCGTGACAGGAGGGGGAGAAATTGCCCGCCACTACATAAATATCGCAAGGAGTCTCGGGTCGGATGAAGCAAATCTGGATATTATAGGAATTGAAGTATCACGTTTGAACGCTAAGCTGTTGCTTGTTACATTAGGAGATCAGGCCTTTTCCCAAGTTCCAAAAAATCTGGAAGAAGTAGCATTAGCAGCAGCAAGCGGTAAAATAGTAATTGCAGGCGGTTTGCATCCTGGACAAAGTACAAATGCGACTTCAGCACTTATAGCCGAAACAGTAAAGGCTTCAAAGTTTCTAAATGCTACCGACGTGGATGGGATTTATGATTCAGATCCCAAAACAAACAGAGATGCTAAATTATTTAAAAAGATTACAGTCAAAGAATGTATGGAAATTCTAGGAAATGAAAGTTCAATGGCAGGAACGTATGAACTAATCGATATTGTTGCCCTTAAAGTGATAGAACGATCAAAAATCCCGACACAAGTTTTGCGATCAAACGTCAACAATATCAAACATGCAATCAATAACAATAGCAAATACCATGTCGGGACCGAGATAGTAATTGACCCAACATTGACGAGAGCTGCCACGGTCAAGAAACGGTCTTAATCATACCCATAAATTCTTGAATGCCGTCTGTTATCATCTTTCTATAGATTTCCTCACTTTTTTGCATAGGCAAAGGTTTTGATTGTGCCTTTGCATACCCATCTTTATCACAGATAAATAACATTGCTTCATCTCCCCTCGCTATTTTGCCAGCAAGCATTTCCTCACCTACTGGCTCAAAACCTTTGTCGCTTTGCTTAATAGTATACGTTAGCATCGCAAATCCTGCATAATCAAATAATTTCATCTGAGCTTTTTTTGCCCTTTCTTGCCCAAGGAAAGCAGCCTTATGATATTGCATATATCAAATGAATTTTATTTTGCCATTATCTATAAGCTTTCCTTTCCGGGATACAAATGTTTTCGTGTTCGATATTCACTGATAATCAGTAACGTTGTATTAACACGCGTGGTTTTTGACCGTCGTTTGCAACATTAGTTAGAAAAAAGTGCTGACTTGTTGCTATTTTCCAACTGCTGGATTAACCTTGGAAGGGACTTAATACTTACAGAAAGTACGTGTTTAGAACTAGCTAAACCAAGCGCAATTGCAAAATTAACCTTAGTAGGTTAGTGGCTTTTGAATACCAACCAACACAGTGGCTTTGCTACCATCTGCTATTAGTCCAGAGCCAACTAAACCACTTGTGCATGGCTAGTAAATGATGGAAGTGCAAAGTATGAGTAACTAAATTCCAAATAATTGCTCCTGACAATCCAGCAAGATGACGGGTGGTATTATTCCTTTTTCGATACAATACAAAAGGATCAATAAAGCCGTGAGTATATTTTCAAGGTTTTCAAGTTAGGAGTATGCAAGAGCTTTGAATAATTGGTTGAAATCTGCCTTGGCTGTTTCAACAAATACCCAAGTATTGCCGCCACCGCCAATGATTACAGTCCAGTCACCACCAGAATATGACCATACCTTTTGTGGCACCCATGGGGTCTTAGTAAAGCGCGTAAACGCTCCAGCCAATGTATTAAAGAGCATTGAAACGGTAGCGCAGAATTGAGCAGATACTTCAGCAATTTCTTTCGCTATATCGGTGTTTGATCTATATTCTATGATTTTTCCATCCGACGCGAATTCACCAGCCGCAGCTACGCCATCAAGTGTTAACAATTCATCGAAATTAACCATCGCTTTTAGAAAAAGAAAGTCTTATATTAAAGGTGCGAAGTAAAAGTATGAAGGATTTTTCTACGGCTACACATTCACTTTATGCATCCGGCATAGAAAAGCGTATCACCTATAGAAGAGCGGACATTAGACTTAGAGGCCGAGGGAATTCAAAATTGTCTCGACATGAACTTGAATTGGAGGATTTATTCTTGAAAACCGGAATGAAGTTGATACGCTTTACAGATTGACCCAGAACCGTACAATCAGACATTTAACTAATCTTAAACACGATGGAGGGGCTAATATCCGGTTCAAACGGTTTTCAGCACGGCCCTTATGATAGTGGTTTGTTGTAATCTTACCATTTCGGTTTAATTGGTTTCTCAACAGCAACGACAAAGACTGTTCGGCTTGCTTCATCCTTTTTTTTTGGTTCTCTGTGCGGGAGAAAAGACAACCACATAAGAGAACGTCGAGTTCAATCATAATATAATACTATCCAGAGATCTGGTAGCTAATTGATATCTCTGGAAAAATAGACACATAAATATTTGCCTTTACTCCCAGTTAGTGGAGAAATCGCTATCTTATTATCATCTGCAATGTGCGTCAATTCGAATTGCATTTTTGTTGAGTTGTCTTGCAGATGAACTTCAGCAGTAATAATTCCTTTTTTTATAGTAGGGATTAGATAATTCAAGTAAAATAGATTGCTAACTGGGTAATGAGTATTTACGAAAGGATTCTTTCTTCCAGTTATCATATTACCCCGTCTAGATTGTCCAACAATTAGTTTCCCATCATCGTCAACTACAGCGGCAAAACTGATATCTGCATTAGATGATAACGCAATGAAGCATATTTTGCGTAAATATTCCCGTTCTTTACCCATTAAATGTTTTCATTCAATTCGCCTTCATAATCAATGTGCTAGAATATTATAGAACTGAGTCTTTGATGGATAATCAAAAAAATTTCTCTAGATAAATCCAAATAATATATGTTGTAGCACTATCAACACTATTATTTCCTCCTCATCTCCCATTTCCAACATTCCCGCCGTTTGCATTACCTCCATTGCCACCCTTTCCGCCAACTCCGCCATTACCTCCATTAGCAATGCCTCCATTTCCTCCATTTCCGCTGCTTCCGGCTATGCCTCCATTAGCGGATCCTCCGAGACCTCCTCGCTCACCGTTTCCACCCAAAGATGAACCATTAACGCCATTTTGGAAATTCTGACCGTTCACACTATGAGTTGCTCCTATCCCTGTGATGTTCACGCTGTAAAATTTCGTAAAATTAGTAAAGCTTCCTATACAAGATACTTTGGAAGTTATTTTATTTTGTCCTTGTTTTAAAGCTGCATATTTAGGAGTAATAGTATATTTCCAAGTAGAATAATCGTTTGTTCCTCCATGTCCTGTTGCTGCTGCCTTTTGGTATGGTTTTATATCATCTAGAAGTACTAAAACTGTACAATCAGTATATGTCTTATCTGCTGCGGGTGCAGGTGAAGATATTCCTGATACGATGATATTGCTATCAACCGGAACCTGCTGACCTTTATGAGGAGAAATTATTTTTACAGAGGGTGTCGTTTCAGATGATGACGATATAGCAAATGAAGCACCAGCAGTACACCAGGAGCTAAATAAAAATCCGGCTACTATTGTGAAGAGAACTACAAGTACGGAGTGATTAAAATTCCATGTTCGAGAGTACTTTTCCATTTCCGATGGGTTTGATATTGCCTATAAACACTATTTATCTAATTTGTCTGCTGTTTGTCCTCGGAAAAGGCTTCTATCCATTTTCTGCTTAGAATCAATTTCTCAGATCGCTTAGATTTTTTCTACGGCTACATCGAGTATAATCTGAGCAATATACGTTTTGTAATCTTGGCAACGTTTTAATTACGATATAGCAATTTATAATTTTATGCAAGGAGTTCAAAAATCAAAGTGCACCTCATGTGGTGTTATGTTCATGTCGGAGACTGAGACTGGCACAACGATTTGCCCGTCGTGCTCTGAGAATCAGTCACATGGTCACGAAAATATGGGCGGTTGTGGTTGCGGACATAGCCACTGAACTTTTTTTACTGGGTGATTCCCCAGATCAAGCTGTAAGAAACGCCTACCACTTCTCGTAATTCTATAATTTCGCCATTTATGTGCACTATACTCTAGCAAATCGTTTGTGAGCAAAAACTGTAGGTAATCATACAACTGCTTTGAAGTTATAGACGCAGCATATCTTAAGTATATCATCCCTTTGATTAGCTGCTTTTAAAATTAGTGCAATTATTTCGGTCATACTCCTGTATTTTTTATATAGGGATTGATCTCGTGATGATGACAGTATCTCTATATGTATGTATTTGTAAGAGAAATAACAATATCAACGATGTAAGCATGTAATGATCGTGGATGTGTTCAAATCAAGCACGGTAATATTCACCTGCTCATATGATCTGGTCGGAGTCGGCTGTATCCAGCCAATATACAGTATATCACATCGTCAGATCAACAAGGTGTATACGTTGCCACCGACTGTAATTATTGTAACACATGTACAGATTTTTATCAATACATACAACAAGAAGGCTAGACATACTTTCACCCATGCCGCGTAGTTGATGAATCCTGTTTATGGAGATACTGCTAAGCTGGGAAAATTCCTTTATTAGTGGAGCCAGATTACAATGAAGTTCGGTTTTTTCCATCTTTAATTAAGCAAATAAATCATAGCTTTTTTGGATCCTTATTTGACTAAGTGACTATTTCTGCGAGTTTCTGTTGCTCTATCGCATTTTTAACTTCCATTGCAATTCTTCTGCCCACCCCCATGGTATGACCGTAATAGTATTTAGTATAAGGGCTCGTTGTTGCCATAATAGGGTTCCCTGGAACTCTGAGCGAAACATCGTAAACCACCAGATCGAGTTCCACCGTAACAATACTTTGTAGTGAGATCGGTCCGATTATTCCCGGAGGGTATTCCCTCTTAGCCGATGCAGTGAAGTCATCACCCATTTTAAACACCTTTTCGAGTAGCGATTCGCGTATACTCGCAGGTGTGTGTCCTATTTCGATATTTTGTAACTCGACATCTATTTCCATTTGTTGCCTGGCCGGCACTGAAGTTGTGAAATCATTGAGATTAGTCTGCAACCTTCTTTCAATCCCTAAGAACTCTGTCTCCCCTCTCATTGGCGAGTAGAAAAAGTTAAAGTTAAAGTACGTACCAATTACGTATTCCTCAATAATGGCAGAGTCGAGATCGTCCTGGTTAATCAGGCCTTGTTTGATCTTGAGGTTCGCTTTCTTCATGTAATCCTCATATGAGGAAACCATAAAAAATGCTCTCTCGAGTTTCCGTTTTGCTTCTTGAACCTTTACCATCGCTAAGCCATCAATTTGTGAGGGTTTTGTGTAGATCCTTGGGTGCCTGATGCCCGCCTTTTCTAGAAGATAATATTGGTTCCTCTCTGCAGTACGCTCCTCTGCTCGCAAGAGGTGTCGGTTCCCGAAGATAGGCATCTCTAAGTTATTTTCAATATTATCATAGCCAAGGTAGGCAGTAAAGGCACGATGCGCGATCATTATCGTATTTAAGCGCACCAATCTTTCTTGAATTTCTCGATTCAACATATCAGAAAACTTGTCAAGTAAAATGATTTCATCTGTTAGCCTTTTAAATCGTTGATAGGGGAGCTCTCGACCCTTTTGGCAAATGCAAACAGTTTTTATGTTTTCATCTTTAGCCCCGTCCATGATCTCTAGAGCAGAGTGACTTCCTATTGTGCCAATGGTTATGTTCTTCAAGTCATATTCATTGACAATGTTCGCAACCCGTTGCCGAGTGATCATGTCAACGTGTGTACCGGCGAGAACGAATTGTAATAAAAGTTTCTAATTGAATATGCAACCCTTCTACTTTTTATTTATTTATTTATTTATTTGTTTTTACT
>WJXE01000360.1 GCA_009665115.1 Nitrosopumilales archaeon | reverse complement strand
GATCTACAGAGCCAGTTCCTCATTTTCTATTCCTTCTTGTCTCAGTCTCTGTACTGCGATTGTTTTGATTCCTCGTCTGTGTACTCGGAAAGGAAATATCTTTCAAATCTGTCAAATAGTGGCTCTAAGATATCGTCTTTATTGTTTGCAGTAGCATTATGTGATGTTTCTATACTAAAACGAACATAGAAGCAGTTGAAATGCCATTCTCAGTATCGATCCAATCATATCGTTCGCCTCGTCACTATATCCATTACAGAAATCCTTAGAGTGTCCACTTGGGCAATCATAAGTAAATGCATGTATATCTTGCTTACTTGATCTTGAGCAGAGCCAAAATTAACGGCTGGCTGAAATCGCCTACCGGAGTTATCATATAACTGGCTGGGAATACGACGTTAAATGAAACAAACCTCATTGGTATTGGGATCGTTGTACATAAATCCCAGTTTGTATTGTCTCTTATCTGCCGACGTAAGTCCTGATAGTAGAAAAGCAATAGAATTCATATTTATATAAAATATTCTAGTATCTTTTCAACAGCATCTTTACTCACTTCATCGTTTGGATATTCCTGGTATCTTGTAAAGTCGAGTGGAGTAACTATACCAATGGGTTTGTTTTCGTCTGACTTATCAATAACAAGCAAATGCCTCACATTGTATTGCAGCATCATATCAGCTGCTACTGATGGCGATGATTTGGAATCGATAGTAATAAGAGGAGAAGACATTATCTGCTCATTAGTCACTAGGCTAGTGCGAAGATCATTAAGACATACCTTCCTAACTAAATCACGTTCAGTAACCAAACCTTGTGGTTTGCCATCTGGACCTACTACTATTAATGAACTCACATTCTTATCTGTCATTTTTTTAGCTGCTTCTTGAACAGAAGCTGATTTTTCAATAGTTTCTAATTTTTTCCTCATAGAGTCGGTTATAGTAGTCATAACGATGATGATAGCAGCGTCTGATCTTTTAAGTGTATACCAATTGTTATTCAATGAGGATACGAGCATCCGTTTCAGGCGGCGTGAATCAAAGACCTCAACATTGCACCTAAGTTTAAGGATTTGATCTTAGAGCTGCGCACAGCAGGGACATCATCTACAGGTGGTGAACCTGCAACTGAATCCCCCCACTGCCCATGCCTGTTATCCATTACGTATAGGGTTCGTTTGTTGAGTGGGTGGACCCAAGGGTGTTGGTGTAAAAAGCGAGCTTGTGTCCCACATAATAATAATTCAGTTTACAAGTACTATGTCATGTGGATTGGGGTTTATCATTACATTCAATTACTAAAAGAATACGTTTTATAATTATTGGTTAACTATGGTATTCGTATACACGATACATACTTTCAGGGTCAGAACGAGAAAGATATTTCCATTTTGTTGGATCGAGATTTATCTCTATAAACTTACTATCGCTTATAGATTCTGATGACAGGAGAATATTATAGATGGATTCGCCAACCAAAACCTGATTAGCTTTCGCGATAGAGACGATCTTTGAAGCCAAGCTTATGCTGGAACCAATGATATCTATGTAAGCTTTTTCTAAACTGTTTCCATAAAGCACTACTAAAGCATAACCATAAGTCAATCCTATTCTTACGCTGATTTCAGGTAAACCATTTTCCTTAAACGCAGGGTTTATTACTTCTTTAATGATCTCCAGTATTGAAGTCGTACAATTTAATGCATTTTTGCATGCCTTTGCCTGATCATATTCTCCGGGAAAAAGTCCGATAACCGCATCACCTTCATATTTGAAGACATATCCGCCATAACCGGTCACAGCGATACTTATTTCTTGAGCAAATGTCTGAATCATTAAAGCAAACCTATCCTCTGGTAATGATAGGCTCATTTCTGTTGAATTATTGACATCTGTAAACATGATTACAACATTTGTTTTTCTATTTACATGCCGCTTTAGCAATTTTTTAGATTCATCGGTTGACATATTGAGCTGAATGCCAGCCGTTAATGTTTTAGCAACTCTAGCACGAATTTGTTCTAACACAGATACATTAGTAAAACTCATAGACGAATTACCTGAATAGCCAAAGCTAAGAAACTGTAAAGTCTATCTTTATTTGTTTGTATCATCGCAAATTAATATGTATTTAATTAATCTACGTTGCTTTGTTCAAATGATTATTATATGAACGGCATACACAATTAATCAAGCCTGTGCTTTGATAATCGTTATAAACATATTCGATTAACACATTCATTCAATAGAGATGTTAAGCAGTGACGAAGTAAAGGACATCTTATACTCGACGATAGAAAGT
>WJXE01000359.1 GCA_009665115.1 Nitrosopumilales archaeon | reverse complement strand
TTGCCTTGAAGAGTCTCTAATGAAAGACGAATTTGTTTATCAGTATGTTGTGGACATACTAAATGGTGGGAGAATTGTGTTCTCATTTTTTTTCCTAATCAAGTACTCGAGGGACTCTATTGAAAGTTAACGGATTAAACCGGCAACTTTCGTTGTTAAGAGTATCCACTACATTGACCTTAATTCCTAACTGTCATCTGTCATCTGTCATCCCTTAATAACATTCGTTTCTAGAGAGCATAGTCGCAAAGGCAGATCCGTTTGTCACAACAAGGACATTTGTTAGTAGTGCTAATTAGCCGGCATACTTTGTTGTGGGTCTCACATGTTATTAGTCGTGAGGAATTGATGTCTTCACTATCAACCTGCATATAGAACATTAGATGATCTGCAGCTTAATCTAAGATGCAAGCTAAATTAGCGAAATCAGCTAAAAATATTCTACAATACAATATCCGACTGAAAGGTCTTTCTAAGAGGCTAACCAAATTTATTCGGCAATTTCATTAAGGTGATATGGGCTAAGAAGTAACTTACTCCGATCCGTCACTTTGAGGAATTTTCTGTTAGAATGCCTTCCCTTGCACCGCAATTACGAACACCGATGAACTGCTATTTGTAGAATCTTACCGAAATTGTCTAGGTTTGTTTGTTGCTGTTCACAGTATTATTCTTAACGTCTCTAAGCGAGGGGGGAGTGAGGAGTGCCTTAGGATCGGTAATGACAGGCTGAGGCGGCAGGCCATAATGCTGCCTTAACGTTTTCTGTTGGTGTATTAAAGTGTCTGAAGAGTAGGTTGGTCCTATATTTCCAAACCATAACCATAAGATTACGACCGTAGCAAGCGAGATCCCCATGACTAGTATCGTCCAACCAACAGGAATGAGGTTGTTGTACCTGTGAAGTGATCGCTCATCATGACCTGCACCCATATTACTGGGAATTGTTTTATTGCTTTTAAAAATATTTGCTATGATAATGTCTTCGACGCAAATGGGTCGATTAGCTAACCAATCCATATCTATTCCAAGATCTGTTATAAAATTAATAACAGTATGAAGCTACGATTAAAAATATGATAGAAGAAAAGCTAAATTTACTTGGCATAACATTGCAAAGGCCTCCGAAGACTGCAGGCTCTTATGAGCCAGTAGTCAAAACTGGAAGTCTCGTGTTTGTGTCTGGTCAATTGCCTATTGAACTAGGTTCAAATCCTCTAAAAATCAAGTTCAAGGGAAAGGTGGGCAGAGACATTTCTATAAGTGATGGCAAACAGGCAGCAAAACTCTGCACCATAAACGCACTAGCGCATATAAAAGATGCACATCATAATCTTGACGATATAAAACGGTTCGTCAAATTATCCGGTTTTGTCAATTGCGATGCTTCTTTTAGTAGCCACCCTGAAGTTATTAACGGTGCATCGGATTTTCTTGTAGAGCTTTTCGGTGACAAAGGGAAGCATAGCAGAGTCGCTGTCGGAATGAGTAGTCTTCCACTCGATAGTGCAGTAGAAATAGATTTTATTATAGAATTGGACAATGACACTAAGGTATTATAGCTGATTGCCGTAAATTCATAGTGTCATCTAAAGTCCAGCTGTTATTTCCATGAATATGTCTCCAGTCTCTAGCATTCTGGGCAGTGTAATCCTAACCTCTTATGAAGCCTAAAATCAACCCGGCCGTGAGGCTACCGGTTAAAGGTATGCCGAAACTGCTCATTGAAGAGGCGATATGATCGGTGCCAGGAATGCCACTACGTGCAAGAAGCTGGTCCGACGTTACATTTCCAAAGGCCGCGATAGTACTTGCTTGAATCTTGGTCCAGTTTACGGTTATTAGTTTTTGGTATTCGAGAAACACAAATGCAACAAATACTAATCCGACTATCACCAATATGACTTTGACGACTTTCTTAATTGCGTACCCAATTAGAAAACCAGTAATGCCTCCAAAGCCTACAGAAGTTGCTGTAGAGGCGAGAGAGCCAATATCGACCACCATATTGATACTATGTAGCGTTTCTATTATTTGGCTTATAGTAACTATGGTTATTTTTCAGATAAGGATGTTGTTAAAGAAAAACACTTTAATTTTTAAGTAACGATTCGACGACAGGGCAACTATGTCCAATTGAGGCAACTATCTACGCATATGCTATCCTTGCCGTAGAGAGGTACCTAAAAATATGCTCTGGAACAACCGAAGTACTTTGGGTTCGAGATACATCGCAATCCCATTTAAAAAGTATTATTTATATTAATTTCAATGAATACATAGACGATTTATACGGCCGCCGGTGGTGTCGATGCC
>WJXE01000358.1 GCA_009665115.1 Nitrosopumilales archaeon | reverse complement strand
GCATAAGATACCATGCTACAGTTGAGAACAGGCTTGCAAGTGTCAGTACAAGGGCATCACGGTTCCTGATATGAGTCAATTCATGGGCAACTACCCCTTCTAGCTCTTCTGTGTCCAAAATATCTAGCAATCCTGTGGTTACAGCGACGACTGAACTTTTCTGTCCTCTACCTGTCGCAAAGGCATTTGGCATATTTTTATTTATTACAGCTATGCGAGGCTTGGGTAGGTTGTTTCTTGCAACAATTCTTTCGATCAATTCGTGTAACTGAGGGTATTGTTCTTTTGAAACTAACTTGGCCCCCGAACTCCACATAACTATCTTGTCAGAGAAATACCATTGCGCTAAAATCATTCCTGAAGCAATTATTATTATTGGAATAAACCCAATTCCCAAATATGCAAGCACACTTAAGAAAATAAGATACAATAGGGTCAGGATCGCAAAACTAAAGACCATTCTAATGGTCAGACCAGTATCTCTCTTCTGCCAAGCAGGTTTTGAAATCGACGACATTTTCAGCCGATACTAAATAGGCGGGAACCACTTTTAATTATTTGCTTGAGCTTGAGATAAAGATCTCTAGCTTGTCCATTGCCTCCTCAAGCACATTTTCCGGAGGCAAGTATACAATTCTGAAGTGACCAGCACCAAATTCCCTGCCGAATCCGGAACCTTGTACGGTTAAGACCCCCGTAGAGTTTAGGAGATCGAGCACAAACTCTCGATCATCCTTCCAGCGATGTTCTAACTCAATTTTTGGAAATACATAGAAGGCTCCTCGGGGCAATTTACAGGAGATTCCGTTTATGGAGTTCAGCCGCTTTACGACATAGTCTCTTCGTTTGCGTAACTTCTGTACCATCTCTATAATGTGACCTTGTGGGCCACGCAATGCCTGGATAGCAGCTATCTGGACTGGCAGATTAGACGAGATGCGCACTCGTGCCAGCTTGGGCACGTTTTCCCGTAGACCATCGAGCTTTCTGGAATCACTGTTTAGGCATATGTAGCCGCAGCGCCACCCTGTCATCAAGTATCCTTTGGAAAAACCATTTAGTAAAACTACCGGAGCATCACTTGCTACTCTGCCTATACTGGTAAACTGTTCATCAAAAACAATGTTGTCGTAAATTTCATCACAAATAACGTAAAGATTATGTTCGGTTGCAATATCTATTAGTTGTTGTAGGCCTTTACGATCAAAAACTTCACCTGTAGGGTTATTTGGGCTGATAATGCAAATAGCCCGCGACTTTGAGTTGATTTTGGATGCCACATCTTCGACGTCAGGCCGGCCATCTTCATATAACTTAAACTCGATAGGCTTTCCCCCGTAAAATTTCACGTACGAGGCATAAGGCGGATAATAAGGCCCAGGCATCAGTACCTCGGTGCCGGGGTCAACTATTGAGGCCAATGTCATATCAAGACCCTCAGAAACCCCATTGGTGACTAACACGTCCGAGTCGGCGACTGGGAATCCCTTTTGAGATTCCTTTTCTACTATGGCTTGCCGCAATTCCGGAAGTCCCTCCGACTCGGCATAATAGTTTTGGTCTTTTGTTACGGCGTCTATTAAGGCAGCTTTGATATGGTCAGGTGTCTTAAAATCGTACTTTACTGGATCTCCGATGTTCAAGTAGATTATCTGTTTTCCTGTACTTTCATATTTTCGTGCATATGAAATTATATCGCGAATAACATATTCTACTCCAGAGGTTCTATCAGAGACTTTCAAACGAGGGATCAAATATAATGGAAATTCACCAAAATAAATGGTTATGCGTTAACTCGTCTAACTGGATTATGAGAGACAAAGGCACTTTTTGGGTAGCTACCAACTACCCCGTGGCCTCCGTTGCTTACGGACGTCATTTTTTTTTGAGCGCATCAGCTTAGGAAAATAAGTAAAATCAAAACTAGCCGGGCCCGGAGGGCTTCGATCCCTCGACCTGCGGTTCCGAAGACCGCCGCGATATCCTGGCTACACTACGGGCCCATGCAAGTGTTGAACTTGTAAACCCATATATCAATAAATCTTACATGGCGTCAGCATTGCAAAACTTTAGCCATTTCTGCATTTATGTTCATGCCAATATCTTAGGTTCTGTTTATATCATAGCCGGTATATTGGACGGAACTTTATCCACGATTATTCAAAAATCTGTTATGATGTCATAACGTTAAATGGTTTAATCTGTGATGCTCTGCTCCGCTAGGTCGGATTTTTATGTTCTGAATGTTTCAGGGGAGTAAAGAATTCTGGATCATAAAACGCAAAATTCGGCGTATCGACGCCATAGAACCTTAAAC
>WJXE01000357.1 GCA_009665115.1 Nitrosopumilales archaeon | reverse complement strand
GGTAGCTGGTCTGTATGTCGTTGCATATTCTACTCCTTCTCTCTAATTGTCCTTTTAATTGCTATGATGATTCTTCTTCTTATCCCTGATACTCCTTGTTGCTCTAGTATATACTGCTGGTGGTTCGTCAAGAATAACACAATCGTGAGCTGAAATTATTGACTTCATCAATGAATTTATATCACTTTCAGCAATTTTTGAAATATCAAATGCACACAGAATAGACATATTGGTATCACATGTATGACTACTAAACATCTTCTCTAGCTGCAAATCCTCATCAGGACTAAAACCATTTTTCAACCATAATGTTGCGTCCTCTTCTGCTATCCTGGTTGGAAGGCGTTGCGATTTATTGAATGAATGTACATGATCAATCCAAGCATCTAGCCTTTTTTTTGCTCTATCCTTACTAGTTTCATTCAACAATTTATCATATGATATATTGAAGAGATCAGCACTAAGATTCTTTGGAGTTTTTATTGATATAAGACCTAGTGAAGGGGCTTCAGGATCTTCTGCTAATTGGGGATGAAAAAATTCAGATAATATCTTATTTTTAGCAAATTCATTCGTGTAAAGAAAAGCAATATGCTGACACGACGGTACGTTACGAACAAACGCAAATGTTTCTGTATCCTGTATATCCTTTAGAACATAACTAACTGTGAGTTTTGGGTCCAGAATGTCAGTGGCTGTAATTTCTGAGCCGTTCATTACAGCATATCTCAACATGTCTGCTTTAATGCGACCAATGATTGGTTGTCCTGCTTTACCTAATATCCTATATAGTGACCTTTCAAACAAATCATAATTTGTTAGCAGTTCATTTTCTGATAACCCATAAATTGAGCACATACGATGCAGCAAGACTTTGGAGGATGATTTAACAATACTC
The DNA here is from genome assembly GCA_009665115.1 of Nitrosopumilales archaeon. Classification (GTDB taxonomy): domain Archaea; phylum Thermoproteota; class Nitrososphaeria; order Nitrososphaerales; family Nitrososphaeraceae; genus Nitrosopolaris. The sequence goes on along the minus strand of WJXE01000357.1, from coordinate 1,430 downwards.
TCAAGAGAATCTTTAATAGAGTCATGAAGAGCATGATCAGACAGATAAACTGTTGGTAAATATCGCAGTTCGTCTAGAATAGATAAGTATCGAAATTTAGCTGAATGCATACCTTTTTGGCATCCCTCCTCCTCTACTGTTACTATTATTACCGTTAGTTCATACTCTATGATCTCTTAGTATTGATTCTTTGATCTCTGGGTTGTCTATCAAGACCTCAATAATCTTATTACGTCCTATATCAGGTAGGTGTTGAACAGAGTCGATTGCTGCAAGTTTCCAATAGTTTTCTAGGGCCTTGCCAATTATCACGAGTGCATCATAAACTATTGTACCAAATGAAGAAAGGGAATAGCTTCCACTCCGTCGTTTTATCAGTCCAGCTTTTAGCAATGCTGACATCCTCGAATAGTATTGTTTGCGTGTAAGGTCTAGTCTACTCCTAAGGACATCACTAGCTGAGCTTCCAACAGCAATGGTTTCGAAGAGAGCTAAAGATTTATCAACGGACAGTACGCGTAAAATGTTTTCAACTGATAAGCAGTTGGGCACATTCTGTATTATATCGCCTTTGCTTGGAATTGTGATTGGAATTTGTCCCTCAGAAAGACTTTTCAACCTAGATTTACAATACTTGGCACTAATATTAAAAATTAGCCGGGAAATTAATGCTATAAGTAACATCTAATCGTTACTTTGAGATAGTTATTGCGAAAAAATGTATTTTACATTGATACCCAGAACGTATAACTTGACGATTTGGAATTCTAGTATCAAATCAGTATATGCATGATTTCATTCTGACGATCTGAGTTTCTTTATGTTTCTTTTAGAGACAAAAAAGGACTTAGAGATCTTCTATAGATACACTTTGTTCGTTCAGTTCCTCTCTTAATCGCGTTTATTCATTTATCGTCTGTATCTCAGTATTTTTGCCTTCCAACATCGCCTGGGCTCTTGCGTTCCGTGATGACCTTCCAGCAGCCTCTAACGGATAATAGACATTCTCGGTCAGATGGCTCTTTGGACCTTCAGAGTACTTGGGCAAAGTGTTGTATTGATTTGATTCGTTTGACACATATTAGATAAGCATCAAATGGTTTTTGACGGTATCTGTTCCCATTGAAAACCAACATTTATATCGGTTATTAGATTCTTTGGAGTAGAGAAGTAAATTGGTAGATACTAAATCTAAAGATGATATCGGCACCGCCGCGTGAGCAAGATATACGACGCAGTTGACGAGAACCTCACTAGGACAGTAGATGAGTTGGTAAAAGTCCAACCAAAATATGGACAATCAATCAGTACTTTGCAGCTGGACGCAGCTAACATGGTAAAGAATACTATCCACAACGCCACTTCAGGTCAAAAGCAATTCGCAAGTGGTTGGAGCATTCCTATACCATACACAGAAGAATTTGTGAAGC
>WJXE01000356.1 GCA_009665115.1 Nitrosopumilales archaeon | reverse complement strand
GTATTGTGTTTCTGTTATCTTCCTGAATATATGCAGCGACTCTTTCTTATTTAAAGAGTTACTAAAATACATATAGTACTTCTAGTAGAATACATAAGCATTAAACTAGAGCATGGGATTCAGCAAGTCACTTATATTAACCACTACAATATTTATTGGAGAAAAGAGACTATAGGATGTTCATGCCGAGAATATTTGGTGTAAGGGCAATATTTTCAAAAATTATGTTTCTCTTCTTACTAGTTTGCATTTCGTTTTTTATGATTAATGGCGCTCCCATTGCCCATGCCCAATCCACCTTTCCAGTACCACCACCTCCAACATCACAGATAATACAGCAGCCAGGAACAACTGGCGGTATATTCCAGCCTGGCACTGGATTCTTCCCGTCACAAACAACCACCTTTCCACCTTCTGTATTTCCACCAACAACTTCAGCTCTGCCTTCAACTTCGTTTGGAACTCAGACAGGATCTCTTTCGCCTTGGTTTCCATCATTACCAGCCATAGGCTGTGGTGGCACCTTCTCGCTTACCATCGTCGGTGATGTCTCTTCTACTTCGGGACAAACGAGTTCTTCATCGTCCCAGAATAATAATAACAATAATGACAATGGAGGAGGACATCATGGAAAAAACGGAAAAAATACACTTGCCTTACAAGTTAATTCAGCTGGAGGAGTTGATCTTACACAACAATCCGTTAAAGGAAGATTTTTTGTAGGTCAGCACAATATTGATAATAATCAAGCGAATAACTTTGATATCAAGGATGTATTTAATAATTGCCAGGTCATAACATTTAGCAGATGATCAGAAAACTATGAGGCGACAGCTTCATGTTCTATTCTGTCTCTTAGTTGCGCTGTCTTTATTAGCAACAAGCGCTAGCTCGGCGGATGCGTTAGTAAATAATAATTCTGTTTTCTTTGCGGCAGGATTTCGTACAGCAGCTGTTGTTCCACATCCCAATTCCTATTCTCATACAAATGCTTTAGAAGTTGCGAGCACGCTTGGCCCAGCTACTACTACCACTACCACTACCACTAACAATAATACAACGCCTAGTGTCAAGTCTCTTGTAGCTAATGCAGGTCCAGATCAGACAGTTAACGAGGGTTTGAAAAATATTCTTCTGGATGGTTCCAAAAGTCATGATCTAAATGGGAAGATAACATCTTACTCATGGAGACAAACTACTGGACCTTCTGTCAATTTAAATAGTACAGTCACACCTGCTGTAAAATTTAACGGTACATGCGAGACGACCAATTCCGTATTGACATTTAGACTCACAGTAAAAGATAACAGTAATGCCACTTCTTCGTCGTTGATTCATGTTAAAGTTGTATATGGTCCCTCTTCAGCAATATGTAAGGAGGCAGTGTTTACATCCTCCTCCTTGCCACTCACCTTTACCACCGACACCACATATCCTTTTAAAGTAAATCTTGGAACTAAGTTTAGTTCAATTTCTAAGGTTATTGCAATCAGCAAGTTTGAGCCTTCCGATCCATTTGGAAATGGAGATAAATATTTTATAAATAATTTTGGAGGTAAAAATACTACAACTGGAGAACCCAATAGAACAATCGATATATTGAACATCACCGATCCTCATAAAACAGTTCAGTTCCTCGGTGGAAATTTTACAAGTAATTATACTTCAAAACAAGGAAAATTCACATTGACAGGATTAAGATTCTGCTTAGAGGGGGTACCGTCAAATACTACCGGTTTATCAATGAAATCAAACTCTTCATTACTTGCAAACAATCCTAAGAATATTAATGATATATGCAATATTACAACTTCACAGTCACAAACAGCAATTAAGAACACAACAACATCAACTAGAGCATTATTATCAGCTAATTCTACAACAACTCGTGCTAATTCTGCTCTAAATAATGCTAGTCGATACCAATACGGAGTTCCTCAACAGTCTCCTTCTACTTTTTCTCCTCAATATGCATATCCGCCGTACCAATCTTCCCCTTATCCATATTCTGCTTCCCCTCAATATGGATATCCGCCGTACCAATCTTCCCCTTATCCATATTCTCCATATGGAAACCAATATCCCTATCCTTCCCCTCAATATGGAAACCCTTATCCATATCAAAATCAACCACCGGTAGCTAATGCTGGTCCCAGTCAGGTAGCAAGCCAGGGTACATTTGTAGTACTTAATGGTGCTGGAAGTTATGATCCAAATGGCGGTTTCATAATATCATATCAGTGGCAACAAATAGCTGGAGCGGTTGCTGTTCCGCTGGCTGGCGCTAATACTATTACTGCAACATTTACAGCTCCTTTTGTTGCAGGTAGCACTACAC
>WJXE01000355.1 GCA_009665115.1 Nitrosopumilales archaeon | reverse complement strand
ATCTTAGAGATGCCAATATAGGATTCAATTTTGCAAATGATGCAATTATAAGTACTCTGTATTTCTGCAACTCTTTTTTATATGGATTACTATCAGGTATAGACCGAATTTCAGAGCACACGATGTGTTGGTATTCGTCCAAATTCTTTGCAATTGTAGAGGTGCTGCCAATACTTGCCAGTCTGTTTCTCTGGAACCTAACATTAACTGCTATACCTTCAAAAAGCCCCTCTATTCTGTCTATGACCAGGTCTTGCGATGTGATGCCGTCCTTGGATAATAATTTATGGCATTTTATATCATTAATAATGTACCTGTTAATAATTCGAGAATAATGACTATTGAAAGTAATAATAATAATAAATTCTTACTCCCCATATATACATAGCTCCCGTGTCTGAATTGGGCTATGTAGCTCCAATCGATTACAGAAGACGTGATAATATATTTCATTGCCTCATCAAAATTTGCATCTCTGCGTACTACTATTCCTATACTACTTGTAAACAGTGGAAGAAGGAACGCAGACCTGGGTAATGATCCTTCTTCCTAGAGGGAAACCTCAAACCCCACAACAACCAACTCAAATTCCACTATTCGATAAAATAATATAATTGAAACGAAGTTATTGTGTATACGGATCTTGTTCTTTCTGTTCTGTTACAAGAATAATAACACATCATGTTCCACAAACATTAAGAAAGATGTGATATAGTACACAAGAAGGTGAAGGAGAGCCTTATAATATAACATGAGACAATATAGTATAGCCGAGATATGACTATAAATTCAAATTCTAGAAGTTCAAGTTCAGCAAGCTTTACTGGAAGTGGGATTGGACTACCGAAAGAGGATAAAGCAGGCTTAGAAGATAATTTTCATGAGTTTATTAATAAGAGAAAATTCCGATTTCGTGGGAAATATAATCTTAATATTCTGGACTTAGAACATGAGATTAGTAAATGGAACAAAACGTACACTTCCTTTCTATATCATGCCAGCATCAATCCTGAAATAATATATGAAAGGGCGTCTGACATATATGAGGAAGGCAGATTATTCCAGAAGCAAATAAGAGATATTGCAGAAAAGATAGTTCATGATGAAGAATTAAAGCTGTTAAAGTAAAGTCAATTACTAGATAATAAGAAAGTTAGTTGAATTATTTTCTATTTGTATCGCAGTTGACCTGTTAGTAGATTGGTAGTGTTGCGGCTATTTTGCTCTTCTTTTGGTGCACGACTATAGATTATCTTGATCACCTTTTTGGCTAGCATAACTTTACTTGCCAAAAAAGGAATGGTTAGGTAAATAAGCGCTATTCTCTGAAGGCCACCGTCTTACTAACTGCAGTGTTCGTTTCGCACCCTACAGTATAAACGCCACTCACAGTACCAATTCTAGGGCAATTTCGGAGTCCAGGAGCATTAGCTCAACAACCCACACAAGGGCCAATTTTCATCATTCTGTCGACAAGGGAAAGATAAGCCCAGATTACATAGTCGGCAAGGAAGATGCTTACTTGACGAATGTCATATCATCGTGTCTTGTTGGGCTTCTTGCTAAGAAATTTAATACAATGATATTAGCCAAGACTTAGGCTTTTTGTTCTCTAAGGGATTCTCAGCGCTCTTCTAGAAATAGCACCATAACAATTTCGCTTCTCTTAGTGAGCAAAAGCACCATTTTTCTTCTACTGTCATCTGACATCACTTTCCATGGAGAACCCATAATATCTTTATAATTAAGGAAATAGTTAAATGTTTAAATACCGCATTATATCATAATATCTCCTAATGTCAACAACAGAAGGGAAGGGACAACAAGAACAAACAATAGAAATAAGAAAAAGTATAGTCATTGATTCTTCACCAGAACTAGTGTTCAAAGCTATCACTGATCCAAACGAATTAACAAATTGGTTCCCAGATCAAGCTATTTTGGAACCTAAGGTAGGAGGAAAAATGAAGTTCAGTTTTTACAAAAATTCGAAAAGAGGGAACCAGGATCATGGCCGAGACAAGGACTATTTCCACGAAGGGACTATCACCGAATTTATTCCGAATAAGAAAATTTCCTATACGTGGGAAGATTCGTACGAGCCCGATTTTCCGAGAACAGTTGTGACATGGGAACTGGAAAAAATCGAGAATAACAAAACAAGTCTGAAATTGCTGCATACTGGATTTAAGGCAGATGAAAAGGCCAAACAATACGATGAGGGTTGGTCTCATTTCTTGAATGAATTAGTAAAGTATTGTGAGAAAACAAAATAAAACGACCATAACCGCATTTCTTTTTTTGATTCATGATGTTTACGTATTCTAATAATCGTGAACACCTTCCCATATTTTTAGCGATCCAACC
>WJXE01000354.1 GCA_009665115.1 Nitrosopumilales archaeon | reverse complement strand
GCATTAAGCTGTTGATCCCTTGTCATCTTTTGTTTTAGTATATCTTTGTTCATCTTTACAAAGCCTCGATACCTTTCAGTCCACGGTTATTTGCCCGACCTCGACAATATAGCCATCAGGGTCACGCATGTAGCAGCGAATCTCGAAACCATGGTCCTTTGGCTCTGTGAGAAATTTGGCTCCTTTCTTTTGCCAGCTCTCATAAGAGGTCAGGATGTCTGCGACACGAATATTCATGAAGCTGCTAACCTCATTCGGGTTCTGAGGTGTGTGGAGAGTCACCGTTGGTTTATCGTCAGTTGGGCCGCCACCTACGTTTAAAATCAACCAGCTGTTAGCAATTTGGATGATGGTGGGTTCGCCATCGCGGATAACTTTGCCTCCGAGAATTCGAAGATAAAAGTCTGCCGATCGTTTCACATCCACTACGGTCAGGAAGTGTGCGAGGATAAATCCTTCTTTAGGAGTGAATTCATACTCTCCTCTTTTGATCATGGTCATGTCTTCTTCTTTCTTGTTGTAGGTATTTCCCATTTATACCAACTTATGTTTGACACTACCATCTATAATCTTTAGGTTTTTAACAATTCTTAAAAGGTAATTAATTTCAAAACAAAATAATTTCCATCCACACCTTCTGGAATATAGAGTTTAGAAAACGCAACATATTGTTAAATCAGCCAAATCTAGTAGTATACTACCCCTGTATTTACATATCGATCAATCGTAATGCACATTGGAGGTAATGGAAAATAGAACAGATCGAAATACAGCAAGGCGCATTATTCGATAACAATACTGCAAGATGCTGATATAATAATGTGTATATCCACAGATATTGTTTGATGAGCAGTTGCATAAAACCGAGTACTAGAATACTCGGTATGCTATGACATAGGGGGAGAATGATGGCCCGAATGGTGTCGAGTAGGCTTCGGCTGTTCGTCTAATTCAAGTTCTTTAGCTTCTTCTGTAGTTACACCTGATTCTTCGGTTTCTTTTTTTATCACTCATGTATTCTATACTAAAGAAATTTTGCCTCGTAAGAAGGTTTCCGATGGCGAAGATAATAAATGGATTTCTGAAGGTGGAGGGAATGTTATACTCAATCTTGAACCACTACATTGCCTCGCCAAAATCCTATGCTGAAAAGAACTTTAGTGTAATTTCAATCACAACGTGAATCCCATTCCTAGTATCTTCCATTAGCATCGTCGTAAGGAACAGGGGAGCCCTGAAATGGTAAATTATCGTAATTATTTCTGCTCTTCAAACTCTTACTTTGATTTGATCTCCATCAACTGCGGTTTCAAAAGTTTGTTGATCGTATGTTTTGATTTTGACCATTAATTGAGTTGTATGTTCATTTCCTTTGCATCATTATCTGTTAGTCTTTACATATCATTTTGGTATCCGCAATGTAAATTTCCGGATCACAAAGTCTTCACACCTACCATAGGACATGGTCTTCACGAGTATTTTCAGAACCTCAAGAAAAGTTTAGAAAGCATAGTCCAATCAAATATGAGGTTTGAAGAAAGAGTAGATAGAACTCATATCATGGTCGCTAGTGCCATACTACATTCTATGTCGTGTGGTTGGCTAGCACAAGAAATGATGGATAAAAGACAGGCAAATTTTGCTGAGGAGAACTTTCAAGACTTAGATTCTATAACCCACGCGTATGAGGATGGAAGAAGATACGCCAACGAAACACCACGATGTAATATTTGCGGTCTTCCAGTTAAAAGCAAATATCATCGCCACATTTCAAACAGTGGGGAGCTAGACACTCATTTACGATCAGTCTCCCCTTTTGTTGAGTAAAACACATAAGCAAGTGTTATGTCATTTTGATTGAGATATGTACAGACCATGAAAAAAGAATTATTGGTGTCAAGAAATGCTATGAGGATAATCCTACCGGCCATAGCAATTGCGACAATTTTAACATGTTTTATTGGGTTAACGTTAGGACAAACAACCACCGCAACAACAAAGCCTACCACTACATTCAGCATGAATGGAGCGATAAGTTCCCTAGTTCTAGGAATGTCACCAAACACTAAGACAGTTGATATGAGTACTGTCCAAAAATTTATACTGTCAGGTGTTTGGAATATGACCGTAGACAAAGGGAATCTAACAAGCTTTGCAGCTAACTTTTATACAGGCCCTGTCAATGGTGGAACGACCAATCATACCCATCAGTTAAGTAACTTTCGGGTTAATAATAGTAATAATATCCCTATTCAACTAACTCCGGATAAGAGCGTATCTCTCTCAGGCATTTTGGACGTCGGAACAAATGGGAAGAAGGCATGGAATGACGTACATACAACGGTTGTTATCTCGGTTGGTAGAACAATCACTATTAGTC
>WJXE01000353.1 GCA_009665115.1 Nitrosopumilales archaeon | reverse complement strand
TTTGGAGCTACGCGAGAAGGTGTCATATGAAAGCAACAGCTACAAATAGGAAGATTCGAAGACTTTTAGGCTTATGTTTCAGAAGATTAAATGAAGATATAGTAAAAAATTCAGTATAATTTTCGAATATCCTTTTATACATACTAACTACCTCATGATTTATGCATAAATTTAGGTTGACATTATGCTCGGAATTTGTGAGTTGCAGACTCTGATGATTGCTAGATATCACGTATCCATATTTGCCACAATACTTTCTGTAGCTTTATTATTAGCAATAGGCGCTTACAATACATCCCTAGCACAACACAGTCAGACTATAGTAACCGCAGCAGCCGTTCAGAAACCCTCTAATGTTCATAATACTTCTACTGCTGAGCTTAGTTATGATACTCAAAACATGACCCACCGTTCGGCGAAGGCAGAATGGCAACCGCATCGAGCCCAGACGACAACGTCACAGGAGTGGTGGTATTTTACTGCTTTGCTGCATGATGCATCAGGTAACCGATACATGCTTTTTAGCACAATTTTCAAATATGATGGCAAGGACGTTCCAATTGTAAAGGGGGCACCTGAGTTTGCTTCAAAGTTGGGGCCTAATGCAACGATTATTTCGCCTACTGTGGAATTGAGCAACTATGATACAGGGTTTCACACTTTTAATAGCGATGCTGCAATAGTTGATCCGAAAGCGATCTGGAACTCAAAGAGCAATACTCTGAGCTATACCACTCCTCAATATACAGGTTCATGGAGCTTTAATGGCCAGAACCTGACAGCGGTGTTAAAATCCCCAAAGATGTCATTTGACTTGAATATGCAAGGTGGTAACCAAGTGATGTGGGCAAAGGACGCAGCACTTAACAAGGAGGGATTTCTTCAGCAGGGAATTCCTGGAAACGTAAGCTTCTACTATTCACTTCCTCGTCTTATTATCTCAGGTAAGCTCAGCTATACGAATGAATCAGGAACTAACAAGACTATTGATGTTGTAGGGCAAGGTTGGGTTGACCGACAATGGGGAGACTTTAAGACCCAAGCATGGGAGTGGGCTTCCTTCAGGTTCGACAACGGTGCGCGGGTTAACCTCTATAGCTTTGAGAACGCACATAAAGTAGGCACATATCAGAAGCCTGACGGTTCGCTGCAATGGCTCGACAACTTTACCGTCAAACAGAACGGGTATGATAAAGCGCCGAGCGGGCAGTGGGTCTCCGCTGGCTGGGGTTATGATTTTCCTATCAATGTCGAAGGCAGCAGGCACTATACAGTGATTCCCTTCAGCAACAATGATTGGATCTGCAGCCCTCCAACCTTTTGCTTTATTGAAGGGGCAGGACAGCTCATCGATGGTATGACTGGTAAGCATGTGGGTAGCTCTATCAATGAATCTATGGATATTCGCATACTGAAGAATGGGCCGTACGACGTTAACCAGCATTGATGGGACAATTAGAATTCTTTTCTAATTATAGAATCAAGATTCTTTGTTCTGTTGAATCATCGGGTGTTTCAAATTGGTGTTGAAAAACGAGATCAAGATCACTTAGATTTGTGCCGAACCCCCATCCACGAACAGTTCGATACCGGTGATATAACTGCTGTCATCCGACGCGAGGAATGAGGCGACTTTCGCTACTTCGTCAGGACTTCCGATTCGACCCAGAGGCACGGTGCTCATGAGGTTCTTCTTTAATTGCTCGCTCAGTTGCTCACTCTGTACCAAGCCACTGAGGCTAAGGCGTGAGGCCGGTGTGTCGATCGAACCAGGACTGATGGCGTTGACGCGGATCTTTCGTTGTTTCAGATCGACTGTCCAGGTGCGCGCGAACGACCGTATCGCGGCCTTGGTTGCGTTGTAAAGACTGAACCCCTCAACTCCTTTGGATGCAGCGGTCGAAGCAGTTAAAATGATAGAGCCGCCGTCCTGAAACAGCGGAAGCGCTTTTTGCACAGTGAACAGAAGCCCTTTGACGTTGATGCCAAACGTTTTGTCAAAGTGCTCTTCGGTAATTGCCACCAATGTGGCGAATTCCCCAACGCCGGCGTTGGCGAACAGAATATCGATGCGGCCCTTCTGTTCCTTCACCGCGGCATACAACCGATCAAGATCTGCAAGATTCGAGACGTCACTCTGAACACCGGTGACGTTTTTGCCGATCTGTCTTACTGCTGCATCAAGTTCGCTTTGACGGCGACCGGTGATGAAAACATATGCGCCCTCTGCGACGAACCGCTGTGCCGTGGCGAGGCCTATGCCGCTGTTTCCGCCCGTGATGACTGCAATTTTTCCTTCAAGCTTTTTCATGATTTTTGGTGCTGTTGGTAGATTTTAAGTTTTTGAGAGTTGAGAGAGATACTTATGATATGATTAGCGACGTCGAGCAC
>WJXE01000352.1 GCA_009665115.1 Nitrosopumilales archaeon | reverse complement strand
GCTTCTCAAGCTGAAATAAAAAAATCCTTCCGGAATCTTGCGTTGAGGTACCATCCTGATAAAAATAAAAATTCGGAAGACTCGAAGCATAAGTTTATGCAGATTATCGAAGCTTACGAAGTTCTCTCCGATGAGATCGATAGACGAGACTACGATAACAAGACTAATCACGGGACGCATGATTATGCTTCTGCACGAGTATGGATTCCCTCCGCTGACTTTGAACGAATATACAGCTATTCTGAGATCAAAAGAAGATATAGAGACGGCAGCATTGGCGGTGGCATGTGGGACATCAGTGAGAGCGCTAGCGTAGGGCTATGGAAGGCGACTATGGTTTTATTCGGTGGTTTGGGTGCAGTCGTTATCTTGATAATGATATTTCATTAACTAGCTTATAGCTATTTAGTGATAACCTGGTCTTCGGCTCTACAGAACTCTTGGTCTAGGACAGACCCCGCATCACCGCGGATGCTGGCTCACCCTTTTCTATTGCGTCATTTGCGGACTGTGAAGTTACGAGATAAGCCTGTCAGTCATGTCAGAGGTAGCAGAGATTTTCGGACCGTATCTTGCGAACTCTGAAGAATGTGTTTTACTAAATCTCGAAGATGATGTAATCCAGCTCGATCATTTTTAATCACAATCATTAGTTTTTTTCAATTCACTTCGCTTCTCTAGAGAAACCAGACTTCGGATTTAGAATGGAATCGCGTAGACCAGCTGAGACAAGATTGGAATATGTAGACAAGAGAGTCGACGATTGATATAAAAGCAATCGAAATATAAGAAAGAACCTAGAGCCATTGTCCATGATCATACTGAGTGCAATTATTGGATCAACGTTAATTGCTTCCATCGCTGGGATATCTTTATTTATCATGGGTAATTCTTCAGCCACTCAAACCGGCTCCCACAATCTTCTTGATGGAATTTCGATACCTACTAATCGATATTTAAAAGCCGATGTCACAGTAAATGGCTACAAGTTGATTGTAGATTTAGCACTCACCCAAGATCAACAGACTAAGGGTTTGGCAGTTAAAAACCACATGAACGAAAGTGAAGGAATGCTGTTTGTTTTTCAACAGCCCTCTAGGCCATCATTCTGGATGAAGGATATGAAGTTTCCGATTGATATAATATGGCTGGGCGCGAATCGTTCAGTTGTCTACATTGCTCCTAATTTGGAGCCATGCCCGTCACAAAGCGATTGTCCAGGCTACGTTCCTAGCAGGGACTCTCTATATGTGCTAGAAACCACGGCTGGTTTTTCACATAGACATAACGTCACGGTAGGCACGCAAACTAATTTCCAACTAGCAGGATGATGGTCAGCATTTAAGGTCTTAAGTCAACATCCCCAGAATTGAGAGTTTTTTATCATGTTTGTTGACTAGTACAATCCGAGAATAGCTGCCTTCTGTTATGACAAGGTGTTAGCATGATTTTTTTATCAGTGCTGCTATCCCATCCTCAAGGCTCCTACACTTGGCCTCATATCCGAGTTCCGACTTAGCAAGCGATATATCAGCCTTCGTTTTCTGAACGTAGTTTTTGATTGGGTTATCTACATAAGTGGCCCTTATATCAGTTCCAAGACGTTGGTTAATTATTTCTACTATCCTGGAAAACGACGTTTCAGTGCCTGTGCCAATATTGTAAATCCCAAATTCCTTTTCTTCCGACTGGAGTGCTAAAATATTTGCTCGTACTACATCGTCTATGAATGTGAAATCCCGTGTCTGTGTTCCATCGCCATAAATAGTTGGACTTTCTCCGTTTGTAATATTCCAGAGAAACTGCGAAATATTATTTGCAAACTTTCCTTTATGCTTTTCATTAGGACCATAAACACTGAAATATCTCAAACCAATTGAGTTCAATCCGTTTTCCAAATAATATGACTTCGCTAAAATTTCTCTACAATAAAAAGAAGCCTCATAGAATGTCTTCGGTGTGATAGTTTGAGATTCCTTAAATGGGATCGGTAGGCCGTTATACATGGAACTAGATGAAGCAAAAATTACTTTTTTAACATGGTTCCTTTTCGCAGACTCCATCACATTCATAAATCCTAAAGCATTTACCTCGACTCCTTCCCTGGGATCATCTTGGAACATTGGGGACGAGCTTTTTGCGGCCGAGTGGAAGATGTAATCGCATCCTTTACTTGCTTCTAAAATTAGTTCAAAATCCATAACGGAACCCTCTACAAATTTTACACTCTGAGAGAGATTAATTGGGTTTCCCAAGGATAAATCATCGAATGCAACCACAGCAGTATTTTTTTCTCTGCTCATGGTGTTTGCAATGTTAGATCCTATGAAACCGGCTCCACCAGTTACAAGTATCTTCATAAATTCACTTAGTTATCTGGTCGGTAGGTGCCATATTTTTCTGTTATTGGATTAA
>WJXE01000351.1 GCA_009665115.1 Nitrosopumilales archaeon | reverse complement strand
GTCCGAAGGTTTCTTCGTACCTCCATTAGTGTTGTCTACCTTAGTAACAACATTCAAGAACGTAGTAGATCCAGGTGGAGAAGTGTATTGATTAGTAACAGTACATAAATTGATATTTTTACCTCCGCTAATACTGCCAGAGCATCCTGAAGAGTACGTAGTAGTATATCCTGATACAGATGAGGCTGAGACGTTATAGGTTCCAGGTTTTAGTGTGACAGTGGTGCCGGAAGATGAACCGGCAAACGAAGCCGGTTTTGGACTGTTGCCAGAGACAGTTATCGTAAAGTCTGATGGGTTCTTGTTACCACCTGACACTTTCGTGCTTACTTGGAGGGTTCCTAATAATCCAGGAGGCGGGATTGGTAAGGGGGTAGGCCCAGGAAGAATACTCTGGTTTAGGACTGGAATGTTCTTTTTTGCAGCATAGCTATCGGTCATCATTGAATTTGCAAATACGAGAAGCACGAGAATAGTTCCAGTCGCTATTGCTTTGATAATTGGTGAGGAGATCTTTTTATTCAAACTTGTTCGATCCATCCTTTAAGATCTGAGTCTAGTTAAACCAGCAACTAGAAAGATAGAATGACAACAGTACATTTGAGCCTTACAGTTTCTCCAGCCAATAGAAAAACAAGGGCTTATTTAAGCAATTTCTAAAATAATTCAGAAATCTCTTACTACTCCTTTTGCCAAACGCGATTCTTCTTGCTCTTGCAAAATTGGTTTGAATGACAAAGGTATAACGATATACATATTGTCTGAATCAAGGATTTAAACGAATTCAAAGATTTGTGCTGCGTTATCATCGCAGATATTCTAATTAATGATTATTCTACTCAAACACCTGCAGTAGTGTGTACAGTTCTTCTATGCTGCGGATTAATCCACTCTATGAAGCCTGCATAATTCATCGAACGGACATCCACTAAATAGTTGGAGAGCATTAATGTAAATGTAAATGCGAATGATAATGTGAGGTCTTGGTAGCTTGAGAAGTGCTAATGAATTACACAACGGAGGATTGAGTTTATCTCCGTTGGTGGTTTTTCTCAATACCTTTTGTGAATACGTTTTTATGTAATGCTGTAATGCGATATTTTAAATTAGGACTAGCAACGGAAGATTCTATAACATAAGTTGAATGCTAAAGCTTCCTATGATGAAGTATTAAGGCTAATGAAAGAACACCATCACTGGTTTAGTGAATCAATCCCACTTATCGCAAGCGAAAACATACCAAGCGCAGCCGTAAGAGAAGCACTAATGTCAGACTTTGGTAATAGATATGCGGAAGGATGGCCAGGCGAGAGGGTTTATGCTGGTTGTACATATATCGATCAGGTGGAGTTAATCTGCAACGAGCTGGCAAGGAAGGTTTTCAGATCAGAGTTTGCCGATTGTAGAGCGACATCAGGTGTGGTAGCTAATCTTGCTATTTATGCTGCATTTTCACGTCCAGGAGACTATATGATAGCGGCTTCTATTCCAAATGGAGGACATATTTCGCACGGGAAAAAGGAGAATTTTGGTACTGCAGGTCTTGTTCACGGCTTAAATATTGAATATTATCCATTTTCGAAGGAAGAAATGACAATAGATGTAGATGGGACGAAAAAGAAGATCCAGGAAATGGCACGTGATGGCAAATCGCCAAAGATTGGAATGTTTGGAGGCAGTCTCTTTCTTTTTCCTCATCCCGTAAAAGAATTATCGGATTTTATGCATGAGCATGGTATCTATATCAATTATGATGGGGCACATGTTGCTGGCCTAATTGCTGGGGGCGAATTTCAAGACCCGCTGAAAGAGGGAGCAGATTCTATGACTATGAGTTCACATAAAACCCTTTGGGGGCCACAGGGCGGAATCATCGTATCATTAGAAAAACACGCAGAAACAATTAAGAAAGCAGTTTTTCCCGGTAATACAAGTTCCCATCATCTACATCATGTTGCTGGTAAGGCTATTGCATTAGCAGAATCACTACAGTTTGGAAAAGATTATGCAAAACAAGTAATCAAAAATGCTCGGGCCCTTGCAGAAGGGCTAGTTGGATTTGGCTTTGGTGTCCTAGGCGAAAAAAAAGGTTATACTGCATCGCATCAGATTGCAGTGGATGTTTCCAAGTTTGGTGATGGTGGTACAATTGAAAAGGATCTAGAAAAGGCCAATATTATTTTGAACAGACAATTATTACCTGGAGACATTAAGGCAGGTAGACACTATATGCACCCAAGCGGAGTGAGAATTGGTGTCCCTGAAACGACTAGGCTAGGAATGAAGGAGAGCGAGATGAAGGAAGTTGCTGGTTTCATAAAACGGGTGGTTGTTGATAAGCAAGATCCTCACATAGTAGCAAAAGATGTTGCTGACTTTAGAAAGCAATTCCAGCAACTTCACTATGCTTTTGATAACACGATCGGTGCGTACGAATACATAAG
>WJXE01000036.1 GCA_009665115.1 Nitrosopumilales archaeon | reverse complement strand
CAGCAATAGATGATACTCAAAAGCCAGTTTTTAATAATCGAGGTCACTAGTGTGAGTAGAAAACAGGCGGTAGTAGCTTTTGGTGCGCACCCGGATGATATAGAAATAGGCATGGGAGGAACAATAGCAAAACTAAGTGCCCTGGGATATGACGTAAATCTGGTAGTAGCTACGTTGCCGAACTTTGTCAAGATAGACAAAAAAGAGGAACGGCGAAATGAATCAATAATGTCAGCGAAAGTGATGGGATGTAAAACTCCAGAGTTTCTGGATTTAACTCCTGACGAAATCACCTTTGGTAGGCGTTTCGTAACAAAGGTAGACGAAATTATCAATAGACACAAGCCCGAGGTTGTTTTTACTCAATGGATAGGAGACTCTCATCAGGATCATCAAGCACTTACCAAGGCCGTGATAGCTGCTTCGCGTGACCTCAATAATTTGTTCATGTATGAAACGACTATACCTGGAGGCATAACTGAAAATGCCTTCCGTCCTCAGTTATACGTTGATATCAGTGCAACGCTGGACATAAAGACAAATGCTCTTGATTGTTTTGACTCACAAAAAATGCGCTGCGGCCACCTGTGGGTTGATGCAATAGTCGGACGATGTGCATACAGGGGATATCAAAATAATACGAGATATGCTGAGGCTTTTGAAGTAATCAAGGTCTCCAAGTGGTAGTAAGCTGTCACAAGGGATTTCAAATTAAATTATCTGAATATTTAGAAATAATTCAATGTAAATGAATCATTAGCTCCTAATGTACCTGTACTCGTTAGGTTTTCATAAGTAGGAAAATCGGTGTAAACCTCGTTCCAATATCTCATGCAGACTAACCTGCGATAGCTTCTGACTTTGATTTCTTCACCCAGAACAGAGTTGCGGAACACGATATCTGGCTCGTTTATTCCTGCCACGGAACGCATCGGACAAGTTGCTGAAAAACGTGGGTTGATTTCAAATATTTTAGGCTTATTCTCTATAAGTTTGGCCTGTATGTTTATTGCTCCCCTTGCACCTAGTTTCAAAGCTGCTTCTTCAGATGATCTCCGAACTTCTTTATAATCATCAATAAAGGCTTTGTAAGTCTGTCCGTTCTTTAGTGTTTTCTGAATTGATACAGATGACATTACATATTTTCCAAACCTATCAATTGTAACGCCAGAAGTATATTCCGTATTATTCTCGTTCAAGTATTCTTGGAGCAGAGCATGCCAACCTGCTTTTTGTATATTCGAAATGGCTTGCTGCATTTCAGATTTGCAGCGTACTAAATAAAAATACAACGAACCATATCCCTCCCTTGGCTTTACAACAATAGGATAACCGAACTCCTTCACGAACTTTTCATCGTCCGCCGGTAGAGCAGATTCAGCGACCGGTAGGTTATTTTCTTTTAGGAAGAGAAAGGTTTTCCATTTATCTCTAGCAGTAGTTAATACGTCGATTGGACTCGACAGCACTTTCGCTTTGCTTTCGCTTTCAATTCGTTTCTTCGAATTACCAATTATTAATAACTCTTCATCCGATCCTATGTAAATCGCATCGATGTCTTCGTCTCTCGCAATTTTCAGAATACTTTCAATGTAATCGGTGGAGGTAGCCGATGGTAGCAAAATACCATTATCACATCTGTATAATCCCGCCGCCTGAGCGCTCATGTCTCCAGCAGTGATTCTGTATTTCACTACGGCGTTATCTGACAAATTAGCAAGCTTCAGTGATTTGATTATTCCCTGCGCGACGATCCCTCCTACAGCCGTAACCAGTACCTTGACATTCATTATAGGAGACACCCTATCTTATTCACTAAAAATTCATTCGCTATGGTGACATAATTATCGAGGCTGCTAAACTATCATTCTTTAACAGATTTCGCCGCCACAGCGTTTCGGTATTACCCACGCCGAAATTGATTGCATAGTCTATAATAGATGGCTTTGTTTCTGTCGCATTTTTTACTTTCTCGGCAACTTTTATGAGTTGACGTATTTTTCGTTGTTCTTGCTTTAACCTAAACAAATTCGATAGTACCGAATCGATTGATCCGCCAGCTCTTATTAGACGAGCCCGCTCTGCTATCAAAGGATCTATTTTACTCTTGTAGTCTAAATTTTTTTGTTTTAGGATCTCCACATAATTAGAAATATCCGCTTCTTTTGATAATGGGAGTGTTTCTAGAGCCTCTGCTTGAGCTAGGCCACGGTAGACATCTGTGGCAGCCCAGACTAAGGTTACAGGCATTTTAATAGATAGTTCCTTGAAGACCATGGCTCCGACCATTGCGTACCCCATACTACCGCCTGTTCCAGAGGCATAGCAAGTGATACCGAGATCACGTGAAAGCAACAGAAGTATTGGGATTGCCCTAGGAGATAAGCCTTGAAGCATATCCTTTGAGATTGTCATGTCATTATGATTTCCCAGGTTTACCTCGATAGCCTTTTTGCATGACATACAGGTGCCTGCCAGCGATATCTGATCTTGCTGGTCCCTGTGCACTCTTGCTGAAGCCTTACTTCCGCACCGGCAGTGCACCCACAAAGGTGCATTCAGATACGAGGTCGCGCTGACTCCTGTATCTATGCCACAACGGAAGAACATATTTTCGGTTTTACTCAACACCTGTGAATATTTCATAAAATTAGAAATCAAATACTTGAAACCATCTTCAAAAACTGTAGACATCTCAGAAAGTCTTACAAACAATGTATCATAGTCCCATTCTGCATTAACCAGTTGTGAAATTAAAAAAGAATTAAAATCCGAGTAGGATTTGGACCTTGAGTACGACTCTTCGACTTTCCGCCAAAAATGCTCAAAGTTATCCAAAATCATAGATTTATCCGATTTCGAATATACCGATGAAAATGAATTTCTAACCCACGAATAAATCTGCATTCTCCAACGATCCAGGATTGTTCGTCCGGGCAACGGCATATTGCATACTAGCTGCCATCTTCTCGACTCGCTAACGGGCATCCGCAGTTCCAGCCTGCCATCGGAGTGCTTTATGCTTGGAAGCTCTGCTAGACGGATATACGCGTCATCCATAAAATCATGATCTACAATCAGAAACAAATTAACAAATTTGTTAAGTGGTTTGCGTTCTTCAACTGCCCTCATGAGTGTTTGGAGAAGCACAATTTTTTTGAACACACCCCCATACGCAAATAAGTTTGGCTGATGAATGGATACAAAAATTTGTGTTTTTGGGTCGGTTAATAATCTCAACTTGTTAGTAACGCCGACAGTCATTGTGGCCGCCTCTCTATGAAACTTGTCGATCAATATTTGCAACTTGCCCCGATTATTCAGGATAAAATCGTTAGTAGCGACATCCTCTGTGTGTGTCAAAATTTTATCGACAGCATCTGAGAGACTTTCTGGTATAGAAGATATATAGTCAGAAACGATTGGTTCTCCGACATTTTTATATTTTGAAAATAGCGATCTCACTTGAGGCGTACGTCCTAGCGCTGCAGTCGCCGTCGGATCTCCCACTAACATATACAATCCCAACGTCTATATAAATTACCATTCGGATCTCGTATGTCTGATCACCTTTGCAGCCATGGTTTCTGTGTTAAACAGTGTAATAAGTAATTACAAGCTTTTCGCAGGAATACCTTTTTATCAAAATGTCAAATATAAAAAAGATAGAATATTCGTAGTGTGAAGTCGTAGTAAAATCATTGGATTAGTATTATTTTATTATTGCTTATTTTTTTGATTAGTATTATTTTTTCAACGACTAGTAAGCTGGACTAATGTGAATCCTGATTAATGACCAGCGAGATCAAATCCGAAATTTTTGCGAATTGCCCTATATCCTCAAGACGATGCGCATCGCTACCCAGATGGAATTTTACTCCCTTTTCCATGAATGGAACAATCCACTCAGGTGGGGGCCTGCGATATTTAGCGTTAATCTCAATTATTTTTTTGTTTTTAACTATTAAGGAAGCCAAGTCTTCAACTTCACGTTGTTCCATTCTAAACGTAGTTTCTGGAGCTATGTGCCCGATAACGTCGACGCTAGGATTTTCGATAGCATTTGTTAATGCATTTAGCCATATACTCTTGTCACGATAGAGGGTATGAAAACTTGCTATTAAAAAATAATTTTTACTGTACTCTTCTGGACAGTTAATAGAACCATCCACTAAGATTTTCGCCTCGAACCCCGGGATTATTTTTACTGAACTATCCTTACTGGAAGATTCTATCTCCCGCAAATATTCGGGGAGCCAATCTGAGTTCTTTCTGATGTGTTCGGTAAATGCAATCGTTTGTAGGTTCAACTCCTCTGCTTGCCTTATTACGTTTGGGATCGTAAGATCATGTGCTGAATGGTCATTATAATTACAGTGAACATGGTAATCTTCTAGTAAGTTCATAGTATACTATACTGATCTTTGTTATAAAAATTTTAACCAGATAAAACGCAACAGACTTTTGCATAAATACTTATAAGTTATATACCTTATACGACTGTACTAATTGGTAATGCCATTTGCCTAGGTTCATGACGTCGACAGTTCTAGTCCCGGGTGCTGCCGGCCCTGCCGGAATAAACACTATCAAGTCTTTGAAGATGGCCGCATTCGGAGGGAGGATTCTTGCTACTGACTCCAGCTCCTTGTCAGCAGGTTTTTTCATGGCCGACGTAAATGAAGTAATTCCTGAGGCTGACGACCACTCTTTCGTGGATAGATTGTTTCATATTGTAAAGATGTATCAAGTTGAGGTTCTGATGCCATCTTCAGGTTTCGATATTTACCCCTATAGCGAAAACCGAAAACAACTTGCGGAGATGGGAGCTGAAGCGATTGTAAGCGACAGAGATAAGTTAGAAATTTGTCGTGACAAGATGTTAACGTTTCAAACTCTTTCTAATAAATTTATTCTTCCATTTACTACAGAGGAGCCAAACAAGATAGACATATTTCCGGTACTTGCCAAACCTCGGTTCGGGAAGGGAAGCCGTGGCATAGTCAAAATCGATGATGAATCCGATCTTAGATACATAACATCTAAACGCGACGATCTCGTATTTCAAGAATATCTACCAGGAACCGAATATACTGTAGATGTGCTTTCTGATCTAAATGGGAAACCGTTAATCGCCGTACCTAGGATCCGAATGCAAACAAAGGCAGGTATTTCTACAAAAGGCAGAGTACTGCGAGATCCAGCTTTGGAAATAGATTGTATGAATATTGCAGAATACATTGGTATTAGGGGTCCCTGTTGTATGCAAATGAAAGAGTCTGCAGAGGGCAGACTTAAACTGATAGAAGTAAATCCAAGAATGGGAGGTGGGACCATATTTACTAGCTTGGCTGGAGCTAACTTTCCTGCACTGTTACTAGATATGATCGAAGGAAGACAGATTTCGGTACCAACAATTTCCGAGATCACCATCATTAGGTACTTTGAAGAATTTGTAATGAGAAGCGAGGAGGAGAGAATACATGTTGGAGCCAATTTGTTATCGAAGACACGTTTTCAGGTATAGACTTATCACAAGACACCTGTTGGATATGCATGACATTTATCAAATGGCATGGCCAATAACCTGTAATTTTCATGACAATAATACAGAAACCTATCGTCATTCCAATACTTACTAAGATCGCATCCCACCTTCTATTTTTTTTCTTACTTTTCTCCGTATGTCTCATTAACCTTCACAAAAACCTTTGTAATCTAGGCAACTCCAAAGTTAATTGTGAGAAAATATTAGTTGGATATATTTCTGAATGCCTAATGATGCTGTTAATTCCCCAAATCTGAGCTGCTGGCGAGAACAAGGTTAAAACCAAATTATTAACCTCATAGGAACCTGCTGGGTGTCCATACATTGTTTAATTTCTATCATCAAAGATATATCTTATTTACTGAATCAATCTGTTAATATCCATTAATGTTAAAAACGGAATTACGTCAGGTCATTATTAATTGAGTCGGCGAACAGAAGAATATTGCTAGCCACTCATGCTTCTGCAAAAGTTTGACCAGCTGTTCAGTCTATACAGAGATTTTTATTCCCCATCTCAAGATTTGCTCGGTGTCGATTACCTTTTATATTTGCATTGTCTCTTCCGGACGTACATGGGTAGGGTGGAGAAAGGAGTGAATTGTAGCGTTCAAGGTTGCGAGCAATCCGCCCAGCGATCAATGAGCGGTAGCAAGGCACGAATGGCATCAGATTTGGTTGTCAATTCGGACAAACGTGTTTATCTTTGTAAAACGCATTACAAAGAATGGAAAAAAGCTACAAAAGACGATCGAGAGAACGAGAGGGCTCGATGGCAATAAAAAGAAATCCACATACATCATTTTGAAAAACCTTTATTTCCTATCTGATTATACTGTCTTCGTCTAATAAATGCGCTTACTTCAGCTTCATTCTGATTTCGTAGAGTATCAACCCATCGCCAAGGAGATCAGAGAAGCCGAAGAAAATGTCTCGAGTAGCAAAGTTCGTTTTGAAGACCTCGTCGTTACTCTTGTTGCTATCGAGAATGGAGATGACGAAAACCTGGCTAGGATTGCAGTTAATGAAATAGAAAGATATCTCGCCACAGTAAAAAGTAAAAGATTACTGATTTATCCATACGCGCACCTAACATCTGATCTCGCTTTGCCTGAACGTGCTCTGGAAGTTATAAAGTCAATTGAGAAATTTGCGAAGGAGCGATTCGTGGACGTTCATAGAGCACCCTTCGGATGGACCAAGGCTTTTGAAATCAAGGTTAAAGGACATCCGTTGGCGGAAAATTATAAAATAGTAACAAAACAGACCTCCAATATTGCTCCAGTTGTTGCCAGTAGCAGCGACCGTATTAATAATTCTTGGGAAACGAAGGTTTCGTCTGCACTTAGAGAAGAAGAAAAATTAGCTTCGATCTGGTACATCTTGGAACCAGACGGAAAGCTGTCACCTATCAAAGAATACAAATTCAATGCCGGAAACCAAAATCTGCATGCTCTAGCAAATTACGAAATGGCCAAGAAGAGGTCAACAGTCGAGCAGCCAGCTCATGTCAGATTAATGAAAAGGATGGGAATTGCGGATTATGAGCCTGCTTCGGATGTTGGGAATCTGCGTTACTATCCAAAGGGTAAATTGATGAAATCGTTAATAGAACAATATGTCACTCAGCAGGTAATGGAATATGGAGGTATTGAGGTTGAAACGCCTATAATGTATGATTCAAAGCATCCATCTCTGGAGAGTTATTTCAATCGCTTTCCTGCTCGCCAGTATACTATCACAAGTGATAACAATAAACAACTCTTCTTGAGATTCGCAGCATGCTTCGGCCAATTTTTGATGGCTAAAGACTTTCAGTTATCATATAAACATCTGCCCTTAAAGCTTTACGAGCTTACTCGCTACAGCTTTAGAAGGGAAAAGAGTGGGGAGCTCTCCGGTCTACGGCGACTTAGGGCTTTCAGTATGCCTGACTGTCACGCGCTATGCAGCAATATGGAGCAGGCAAAGGAGGAATTACTTCGGCGATTTGAACTATCTACCACCGTGATCAATGCACTGGGGCTTTCTACGACAAACGACCTCGAAATGGCAATACGGTTTACTGAAGATTTCTATAATGGAAATCAGACATTCATAAATAAAATTGTTAGCAGATTTGGGAGGCCAGTGTTAGTGGAGATATGGAAGGATAGATCCTTTTATTTTATTCTAAAGTGGGAGTTCAATTATATCGATAGTACTGGAAAAGCATCAGCTCTTTCTACTGACCAAATAGATGTCGAGAATGGTAGCCGTTATGGAATCGAATTTGTTGACGAGAATGGCGAGAAGAAAAATCCCATTATATTACACAACTCTCCCAGCGGCGCAGTTGAGAGAGTAATGTTCGCATTATTAGAGAACTGCGCAAAAGTTGCAAGAGACGGGGGTAAGCCGTCTTTACCCCTTTGGCTTGCCCACACTCAGGTTCGTATCATTCCGGTGAGCACGCAGCATTTAGATCTTTGTAGAGAAATCTATACAGAACTTTCAAGCCGGAAGGTCAGGACGGATATAGATGACCGAAATGAGTCTGTCGCAAATAAAATTAGACAGTCTGAAACCGAATGGATTAACTATACCATAGTAATAGGAGATAAAGAGATGCAGACTGGATGGTTTGTCGTTCGCGATCGAAATCTAGGGGAACAGCGCAAAATAATGTTGGCACAACTTGGAGACGAAATAAATTCCTTGACAAATGGAAAGCCGTATATTCCACTAAATCTTCCACCATATCTTTCTAACCGACCACAAATTATGGTTTAGTTAATAGTACAAAGCACCTTACACAAATATAAGGCATATGGAATAGCCGGCTTGTAACAGAACTGAGTTCACTTTGATGTTCAAAAATATTTTTCACAACAACATCAATGAATTTAAGAGTAGTTTTCTCATTATCACATCCACTCTTTTGATTTAATCTAGGCTTCGTCTCTAATTAACGTGCTGTTGTCTATGCCTTTAACATACCGGAATGTTTCTTTAAGTCAGGCAGTCGTGAGAGTATACGAAACAAAGTTTGTGACGCCAATGTTCCTTCACGATAATCACCATTTCTCAATCCCACTTCAACGATATCGACCCCTATGAGCTTTGCAGTTGAGCATATATTCTTAAGAATTCTCCTGACATCAAAGGGATCCAGCCCGAATGGTTCTGGTGTCCCTGTACATGGTACATAGGGTGAATCGTAAACGTCTATGTCAAAAGATATGTAGATATTTACATTACGTGTTGCTTTTCGAATATACTTTAATAGATTATCAATTCTCTCATGTACTTCCCACGCGTCAAACGTCATAACCTGATTTTTTTTTGCTATTTCATTTTCTTCTCGATCAGTCTGCCGTATTCCGATTTGAATTATATTCTTTCCTGGGATATATCCATCATTCATAATATGGTAAAACGGGGTGGTATGGCACATCTTTATTCCCTCATATTCAGGTTTCATGTCCCTGTGGGCATCGAAGTGAATTACCAATGGTTTTTCGTACGAAAGCGCCTTGAGAGTATAGTAAGACAGAGTATGTTCGCCACCCATCAGCACCGGTACTTTATTTGCATTATGAATTAGAGAAGTTATTTTATGAATCTTGCTGCCTAGATATGACAAATTAAACGCAAGATTATTAGGACTTCTTTTTCTCATATTCTTGACTGATGCAGGGATTTTCAGATCTCCTATATCAAATATTCTCGCTCGATCATAGATATCCACCTTCTCATCCAACAGAAAAGTTTCAATTTGGCGTGCCGAAGTTAATCTAATTGCTTCCGGTCCCCTCACTGTCCCTTTTCCAAAACTGGTTGTGATATCAATTGGTGCACCATAGAATACGACATTGGATTTTTCGAATGATACTTTAACAGGTATATCTGCGAAGCTGTACCTTCCTCTCGTTCTTTCTGGGGGAATGAACAGAGTCGAGAGAACGTCGAGATATCTTTTCAATATTTATCAGCTTGTAAGTACGTGACCTTGATTAAATTTCTTATTTTTTTGCTGCAGATAATCCTTATGTTCATCGCGCGCGTCATTTTCAATGCGCGTAAGATGACCAATCATCATACAATCGACACGCGATGCATACGTACAAAAACCTAAAGAGACCCGTTCAAATAAAATCTATAGAATTAAATCAGACTCAGATTCGAGAGTATGCATCATCCAATCGCCAGCACAAATTTCCTGCGGATATCTAAGGACCACCTGTGCGTACATAAACACATATCGGTCTATTATACTCTGTTAAGAATCGATTCACACCAATAGTGGAAACCTGTATAGCCGCCACTCCGCATAAGCAAAGGAGATCTATTAGTTTTAGCTTTTTCTCGTAGCATTCAGCGAGAAAAATTAATTATCCCAAAATAGATCATCTAGGCTCGACTGTCGTGGCTTGCCTAAGAGTGATTTGAAATTAAAGTTTAGTGACGAAAGCAGCTGATCAAACGTTGCTTCCATGGCGTCTACGTATTTTTCTGTATCTACCTCTTCGGGTCTTGCAAGTTCCACAGGTTTAACCCCATCACCGGTTATTGTTTTTACATACGATACAATATCTCCTGCTTTCAGGTCCCTGCCTATTTCCACTAGCAACTTAGCTGCCTTGATGTGTTGCGGCAGCCCTTTGTAGATTCCTGTCTTCGTATCCTTGCCGTCTAATGACATGGCCCAACTTGTTCCCGTGGCCTTGCCATATTTATCCGGAGATTTATTTATCATTACATTGAAACTAAGTTCTTCTAGTGGTATTTTTCTTTGCTCTAAATTACTCGCGTTTTGTTGAATGATTGTTTTGATTTTTTGTTTTGCAGATTCGAAGTCGTTTTCGGAATTTACTTTGCTCAAAATATCCAAAATACTATAAAATGCCTTTCGTATAAACGGAGGAGTATGGGATTTCTTCCCAGTTAGGCCTTTGACATCTACGGTACCGTCGGCCAGGACACCCAGATAATTTTTCTTCAGATCGCTAAACACCACATAACGATATTGCTTGTCTATCTCTAAGTCCACGCCAAGGACGCTTCTAGCCCAGGCAGCAATTTCGTCTACTCGCTTATTTGAAGGATTTTTCAAAAAAAGTGAGTCAGTATCTCCATAAATCACCTCTATGCCTATTTGCTTGCACTTCTCAATTGTCCTAGCGGTGGTACTTCTTCCAATAGCCGCGGTTGCGTCAGCGACCGGCAAGCAGTACAGCGGAAATATCTCCGCCCCCATCACTCCATAGGCAGCATTAAGAATTACTTTAATTGCCTGGCTGACCACTCCGTAAAGTTGACGTTCTTCATGACTCAGTGTTTTGTCCCTAGATAGGTGTTTATAATAATTTACTCTCAAATCTCGCAAGGAGCCTATTAAAAGAGAAGTTATTCCTCTCTTTTCCTTGCAAATCCAGTGTGTCGTTTCCGGGATATGCTGTTTTGGGTCGCCTTTGCATGATATATGGGGACAGTTGACGGTTTCATAAGAAAGATTGTGAACTTTAATAATGCTGGGATATAGACTTGCAAAGTCGACTACTACTACATTAAAATGGATCCCGAGTATTGGCTCGACTACCAAGCCGCCTCGGTATTTTTTCTCTTTAATTATTGCTGTAGTTGAAGCAGTTCCTTTTTCTTGTAACTCAGAACGTCGAGGGATCAAGGCACCTCGCCTGCGGTGTTCATAATATAATATTCCTCTTATCCATTGGTTAACGCCGAAACGGGAAATATCATCTAGAGGTAACCTGCCAATTCTACAGATAACCACTAAAAGTTTCATCAACAAGTTGTCGTTGAAAGTGGTCAAGCGAAGGGTTAGATCAGCGTCTTTGAGGCAATATTCCGCTAATTTCTGGATTGGAAGATCACTTATATCACCTTCAAATTCGATTTTGCTGTCATTAAGGAGAGCTTCACAAATCGCATTTAATGTGTATTCTGAGTATTTGTGACTAAAAGCATATAGTTGTACGGATCTGTTCTGAAAAGTTCTGAACAAATCGATATGTAAGCCATGTCTTGTTTGAACTGGCTCTGCTAGAGTCCCTCGTTTCACAAATGTCTCCCTCTTCACTATGATCGGTACTTCATCTTTAGGGATGGCCAGTTTTGTAATTGGATCAATCCTCGGATCTTGTGATCTGGCATAAAGATATGGTAGA
>WJXE01000350.1 GCA_009665115.1 Nitrosopumilales archaeon | reverse complement strand
ACCCCGGCAAGCTCAGCAGCGTTCAGCATTCACATTTTTTTAAAACATAATATATTCTATTCAAAGATTTAATCCATAGGCGTCGACGTGTGTCCTCCTGTCAGTAATGCGTACGAAGATGCAAAAAAACAAGAATGGTTTACAAAACCACTTAAAGTGACCGTTACTTTTATGAATGTTCACAATAACTTGATATACACTCGCTACGGCTATTCTTCCCTGTCTATTTCCGGTTCCTTGCTCAGATTCGTTTTCGCCAAATCAGATTTGGCAAAAAACTCCACGCTCATCCTAACCGACAGCTACCCCAATTATTATTTCTCGAGGTCTTGGAATTTGTCTCCGGTTTTCTTTGATCTGACAATGGAAGATTCAATCTTTTTATCTTTTTGAGTCGCTATCTCTGTTTGTCCTGTGTCATAATCGTTGACGTTTGTAGACAACTGCAAATATCTTATCTTCTTGCTCGCCTGTTCAGTTGTCCTGTATGGATGCTCCCGCTGGATTGAATGGTCCTTTGCTGTAGTAGCGGCCCTGCTGCTTTTGTTCCTCTTCCTGGAAGTATTCAAGTTAATACGACTTCTACAAACAAAAACATATTTGTTTAGGTCGATTAATCAGACTTGATAGTAAAGTTAAGTATTTTGAATCTCAATAGCTCTATGTCTACATTCGTAGAGCAATTCGGCAGCACAATTTCTCAGCAATGTGTATATCAATCCTAACTAACCTAAACTTGTCGTGTCCACAGAAAATGAGTTACCGGTTCCGATGCAAGAGAATACAAGAGAACTTCCCTCCAGAGACTCGTGTCCAAAATCTGGCGAACTTTTTTCTACCATTGTTGGGTATAACGATGTTAAGAAAATCTTTGCCCTGTCAATCACTTCTCAGAAGCCAGTTCATATACTACTAGTCGGTCCGCCCGCGTCGGCTAAGACACTCTTCATGCTAGAGTGCATGAAGCTAGAGCGGTCCTACTTTACTCTTGGCAGTCACAGTACAAGGTCTGGTATGCTAGAATATTTATTCGAAAAACGACCCAGGTATTTGATCGTAGACGAAATTGAACATATGGGGATAAAGGACCAGACAGCTCTCTTGAGCTTGATGGAAACTGGCATTCTTTCTGAAACGAAATTCCAGAAAACACGAAACACCCAACTCAAAACATGGGTGTTTGCTACGAGCAATGGCACCAAGCGGATGCTGACACCGTTGTTATCGAGATTTGTTACCTTGCATTTTAAGCAATATAAATTTGACAACTTTCACGAGGTGGCATCCCACATGCTTGTGCACGAAGGTGTCGGGAGTCAACTGGCCTCTAAGATAGCAAACGCCGTATGGTGGAAAATGAAATCAAAGGATATTAGGGACTGCCTGAAGATAGGCCGGCTCGCAAAGAGTGAGCAAGACATAAATTGGATTGTAGACACGTTTAAAAATTATAGATGAGCGCAGAATTGGTCACACCTATCTAAGATTCATCGAGTTCCAAAACACTAGAAAGGCGATGACAATCTCAACCGAAGTTCCGCTTCTTCACGCAAGCCACGCCCGCTTCAGCATTTCAGATATCGCCGGACTTTTTCATCCTGTCTATTTCGTTATCTACAGCTTCTCCCATAGCATCGAGTTCTCCAAGATCCCTGAACTTCTGGTAGGTCAGCTTTTCTAGTAATTGCAAAACACTTTTTGCTGAACGATATTGCGGTATCTGCGGATCGTTTATTTCAGCGTACAATCCTATTCCTTGCATGTTATTCAGTTTTGCAAAACCCAATATTAAGCCGTTGAAACCAGTGATCAGTGAAGATGACGGTGTGGGTTCGATTCCTAAATTTTTAATTTGCTCTGTCAATGCCTGAGATGTCGTAGTGACGAACGTCTTCGGTTTTTTCTGTAAATTCCTTTCAGTATGAAATGCACCTAGTGTGTAAATCAGTTGAACAGAATATTTTTTGGCGATATCGATCACATCTTGGCAGAGTTTGTATAACTCCTCGTTTGTTTGTGGCTGCCCCAGACCTCCCCCAAAAACTATTACGTCTTGTGCGTATCGGTACTGCCATCGTTCTTGTTGGAAATCGATGTAACCGCCTCGGTCCGTTACATAATTTGGATAACAAGCAGAGACATATCTAAATGGCAATGTTTTGAGATTCTTATTTATAAAATGTATGGCAACGCTGCCGATATCGCCCATATCTTGCATCGCGGCAACGAGTATCGGCTTTTTGATATGTGGTGTCTCAATGTCTGTAAATTCCATGTACGTAGCTTGCTGATCCGGAATAAAAAAGATTGTTAATCAAGGCTAACTACGCTTAAGTGATGAACTCTGCAATATGAAACATCGGTTGCGAGCTACAGGTTTAACACCTCCTCGGTGATCGCTAACACCTCCTCTCTGTTGTCTGTCTTGCTACAGAATTGTGAGTGAGGGTTGGTTCTTTGTATGAATAAGTT
>WJXE01000349.1 GCA_009665115.1 Nitrosopumilales archaeon | reverse complement strand
CTTCCGAATAATCATATCATGTGCTCCGGTATGTGGATCAAGACCATAAATGGTGTTATGATGTACCTGATTGTTTTCGATAACCATCCTTCCGACTCCACTAGAATAAAAGCCAAAATAGAGATGGTGTATATCATTATCTCTGAGGATGCTCCCATCACCGCCATAGTAGTTGAGACCAGCAGTACCTACACCAGAAAAACTTCCTTTTTCATATCCTAAATACGCAATTTCGGAATTTGTAATATCCGTAGTTCCTGTTGCATCCTTTTCAACTGTAATAAATGGTCTAGGGGCTCCAAGCACCGTTATTTCCCTTTTGCCAGCTCCTGGATCATGTCTTGTTCCGTTAGTTATCGCATAGTTGTTTGTGATAGGGTCCCAAGAAGTAATCTTTACTGAATCAATCTTCAAACTACCATGTACATCTATATGATATGGAACAGCAGTTGCCGCTGTGATACGTGGTGTTCCACCACCTGAGCTTATCTTCAGCCATTTAGTATCTGTAGAGTCAATATGGAATGTAGCTCCTTTAGCAATTACTAGATTTGCATTTAGATACCATATTCCGTCTGGGAAATGCTTAGCCAGAATATTATTATCGTGGAGCTTATTATAAACATCTGAGAGTCCTGCTGAACCGCAGCTGATCGTAATTGTTCCAGCTGACGGATCATGAGAAATACAAGAGGAAGTGGTTCCAGGCGCAGTAGATGAAGATGACCCTGGTGGTGACTGTGATGGCTGCAGCACTTTTGCATGTACGGATGATATAGATAGTATTCCTAGAAATGATATTACAATCACCATGAATAAAATGACAGAATATATCATAGTTTAGTGTATACTCATCCCTGAAGCATAGTCAGTTAAACTTGAGTGTATCATCTCTATCTCCATCTAATAAAACGTAGAGAGTGCATCTACTGGCGATAGACAGATAGGCTGGTTCATAACATTTAGACTCGTGTTAGTGATTACAGGAACTCCTGTCTCCATCTCAAAATTACTTATTAGATCATAGTATAATCCGTTTTGGCCTTTTGCAACAGTTTGTATCCGTGCTGTGTTGTCTACATGGGTTGGTGTAGGAATCTCCTTTACTTTATCTGGTCTGACATTATAGGTTATTGCCATAAAAGGTGCATATCTACAGTTCATGAAATATTCTGGCGCTCTTTCTTCTAACACGGAAGGTGCAAATGGTCTAAAATCTTCTCTGAATTTTATATGCTTGTTGAGCCTGTCTTTCATAGTTTTATCTCTAGGATCTGAAAGAATCGAGCGTGATCCAAGTGCTCTAGCTCCTAGTTCCATCCTGCCCTGAAACCACCCAATAATTTTCCCTTGAGCAACTAGATGAGCGACTTCTTTAGAAATGTCTTTCATACGCTTAAATGGCACTTTTGCCCTTGCTAATACATACTCTATCTGTTCATTCGTATATTCCGGACCCCAAAATGGGTGTTCGTACTTGTCTATTTTAAATCCATATTCTTTTGCAACTAGTATTGCTGCTCCTAAAGAAAGGCCATTATCGCCTGGAACACTTGTAAGGTGAATATTGTTGACAAATCCAGATTCCAATAATTTTTGATTCATCAGAACATTGAGAGCTACTCCTCCTGCAAGACAAAGATTTGTTGAAGATGTCTTGTCGTAAAGATATTTCAAAAGAAACAAAGCTACCTTTTCCAAATGCACTTGAGCGCTTTTTGCTATGTCTTTATAGTATCCATCTATTGGCACATCGGCCAGACGACGTGGCTTATTTAATTTGGCTAAAAATTTCTCTGAATATAGTGGTTCTTGTCTAGGAGGAGTCCTGCTATTTTCATTGAGGCTTAGACAATCACTATTTAATGAGTAATCTCCCCCAGTACCCCCATTATTATATTTCAAACTAAGTAACCACGAGAAGTCATAATTTTTTACCGCATTACTAGTGCCATAAGCTGAAAGACCCATTACTTTGTACTCGTCACTATCTCTTTGGAATCCAAGGTACTGAGTTACCATTGAATAAAAAAAGCCCAGCGAATCTGGGACTCTAAATTCCTTTAGAACAGATATCTTGTCATCCGCTCCATAGCAAAGAGTAGTGGATTTCCCTTCGCCTGTTAGATCTGCTGTAATTATCATGGATTCATCAAAACCCGATGTATAAAAAACACTAGCAGCGTGTGCCATATGATGATCAACAAGCTTTATTTTAGGACAATAACCAAAATGAAATCTAAAGTAAGTCTCAAGAATATTTTCAATATTTGAATACGTTATCGCAGGGTATACTACATAGGATACGTCATGTATGGATATATCGGCAAATTCAAGGCAAAATCTTATCGCATTTTTGGGAAGGACGCCATTTGCAAACTTTATCCTCAGAAAACGCTCCTCTTCCGCTGCAGCAATTAGTTTCCCATCTCTAAGTAAGCATGCGGACGCGTCCTGATTCCCAGACCTAACACCACCATTTATACCAAGAATGTACATTTCTTAGATATCGCCGTCTGTTCTAATGCTTTTCATATCGCTCATAGCATGGATACTAGATGAGATTTTGGTCCTCCCACTCTGACCTATCAGAGAATAACCTTATTCGCTGTTCCTTTTAGCACTTACTCACTTAAAGAACTCCCTTAAAGGGAGTAAGACTTATCTTTATCACAAATCAATAATGTTGACTGTTAGAAGGATGTTACTAGGTAATAAAAAAGTGCTTGTGGTAGAACCAAGGGCAGGTAGAATGGTGTTTTTATATAAATGACAGACCCGCTTACCTTATTTTATCCATCCCATGCCACCGCCACTACTACTACTACTACTACTATTGCTATTCATCACGGTACTTATGGTGTTGTTAGTGCTCTACCAACATCATTGTCATTATTTAGTCTAGTAGTGACTGTTGCCTCCATCTTTTTATGTTCTGTAATAGCTATGTATTTTTACAGATCATACCGATTTTCTGGATTTGGATATCTATTAGGCTTACCAACTGGTTTTGCAATCCTAGCTGCATCTTTTGTTTTTGAGCATCTAAATGTAATCTATTCTCATTCGTATGCTAATGAATCCTTAGAAAATCTGTTCTTTTGGATACAGTTAGCTCTTCAATCAGAAGGATTTGCATTCATAGCTCTCTCATATATGCTGAAAAACCGTGCTGGTTCTATTAGTAGTACTGCCAACAACGGGTTATTACCAGACACTTACAAAGTATTTTTCTCTCCGCATAATTGGATCTATTCCTCTATTAAGATTAGGGAAATAATAGTTGGCGTTTTACCTATGATTTTAATTTCTATTCCATTAATGATTACAATTTCTGCATTATTTGTTCAACCAATACTCAACGATACTGAGCTTAAAGACATGAGTCTTTA
>WJXE01000348.1 GCA_009665115.1 Nitrosopumilales archaeon | reverse complement strand
TTCTTGTACACTCTGAAGTTAAGTTATGAATTAGGATTACACAGGACACTCCCTGTTATAGAACAATTACAACTCTTCAACAGCAGCTATCTTATCTAACCATTTCAAAACTTGAGTATTTGGATATATTTATCCGGATCGTATATGTAGATGCACAATGTTCCCAGTGAAGCTTTGTACCGTGATGGCACAATGAAGCGACAACTACCTGTTATTACAAACACTATGTTTAAAAGAGTAAGTAAAAAGTGTATATCCTAATGACTTTAACCATCACGGACATATTGAGAAAAAAACTAGAAAGTATTGAAGAAACGACTACTATTCAAGAAGCAGCAAAGAAAATGAAAGATAAGAATGTGAGTTCATTGATAATAGTCGATATGAGCGGTAAACCGGTGGGCTTAGTTACTGAACGTGATTTAGTCAGAAAAGTGTGCATTAATGATGTACCTACTAGCACCGTGACAAGTAAAGAGATAATGTCTTTTCCTCTCATTACTATCAAGGCTAGCTCATCTCCATCTGCAGCAGCTGACATGATGTTAAAAAACAACGTAAGACATTTACTTGTTGTTGATGAAAGTAGTGCAAACAAGCCTCTTGGTATAATTACTCCACTTGACTTTACAAGATATCAAGAATATACTGCTGACGAGGACAAAGAAGCTATTGAAAAAGTATTAGAAAACTATATGTTGTCACCTGATGCAGACGCATTTACTGGTGTGTAATATGGTTGACTAAACTAACTTAGTGTACTATTTGGAATTTACGACTAAAAACGACTATAATAGATATTATCGCTCAAGTTTATTTGAACTCCTATCAAATCCTATCTTATTGGCCACAACCTAAAGACGAGT
This sequence comes from Nitrosopumilales archaeon, assembly GCA_009665115.1. Lineage (GTDB taxonomy): Archaea > Thermoproteota > Nitrososphaeria > Nitrososphaerales > Nitrososphaeraceae > Nitrosopolaris. Next base: position 1,651 of record WJXE01000348.1, on the reverse strand, counting down.
TAGTTGACCAACCGCGGCAATAGAAATACTTCTTCTACTGTACCTTTAATTCCTTCACTTCAAAAGGTGGTACATTCATATCAAGGTATTCTTTCATTCTAAACTCAATATCTTCAGCTGTCAAGTCCTCCATACTAGGTGAGCCTATATCAAAGGATATTTTATTAGGATCGGCCTTGACATTTGTCACAACGAAATCCGCATATTGATTTGTAATTTCGTTGATCCAGTAATGAACTTGGTCTGTCTTTGCGTTTGAAACATTGAGTTCGACCTTTACAGGTTTAAACTTAGAGGTGCCTTCTAGATAACCCTTGCCTGCTTCTATGTTGTAGTCTACATCAGACAAATTTATTTTATCCCTTGAGTATATAATAGAATTCATGCCTAATAAGCTCTTTGTTCTTTGTTGCATGCATACATGATTCTTGGTTGATGAGCTGATATTATTATTATTTATGAAGCTCCTCTCTTTAATTCATCATTTGAAGCAGAAGTCTAAATTGTGATTTGTCAATCAATTATAGTTTATATTTGTATTTACCACCCATTATCATTGAGAACAATTATGATGATGAAAGCAAGGTGTGGTCATGTAGAAGAAACATTCTATTCAGATTCACACCATGGACTATGTAGAAAATGCCATTCCAATTTTGCATTTCTACTAGAGTTAGAACAAAAGTATGGTGAAGATGCACTAATAGAGTACTGGTTTGCCAAGATACTCACTTATACATCATCAGAAAGAAAAGAAGATGTCGGCTGCCTTATAGATCATTTGATCGATTTTTATCAGCGAAATTTAATTAAGTTACCTTCAAAGGAGAAATATATCAGAAAAATGCTATTCATGTTACATTCGCTTCAAGAACCATCTGATATAGAATCCTTAAGATAATTTTATTTGATATATTGTCAACGCCTAATCCCCTCGCTTATTATGTTTGGTACTTATGTAGGGATTGACATGATTCATAAGTATTGTTGATATATTTATAATAGGAGGTACAAAACAGTAGCCTACTCATGATCGTTCAAAAGAATAGTTACTCATAGACTGGCTTCCCGTCAGCAGTATACCTCTATCTGTGTTTTCTGGCATCTGCATCGAGTTAGTTTATATCCAAGAATTTTGCAATCGCCTTCGTACTTGAACTCGAAACAAGAGGACGCAGACACAATCAGCGAAATTCTTCTTAGAGCAGCAAGGGAACCAGAATTCAGAAATCAGTTGATAAAACAGCCTTCTAACGTCTTAGAACAATACAATATTTCTGACGAAGCAAAATCGATCATTAAGAATAGCATAATTGATCTTACTCAATAATTGAGTCGTTTCTCTGATTCCCATTCCTCCCGTAATTTATGGCCAGGTACTTCTGGCAAGCTACTCGAACTAGTTGAACTGTGGTGATGATGATGCGTGTGGCTGCTAGAAGACCCAGCATGATGTATTGAGGTAGAGCCAGAACCAGTACTACTACTACCAGCACTACCGATATCGCCTACTGGACTAGGGTTTGCGACCTTGTAAAACCAACTTTTCTTATCACTTGATGCGAGTTCTAGAGGACTAAATTCACGCACGCAGCACGCCTTTCTGTTCCAAATCTTTGCGTGTTACCTATTCTCATGCTCCCCCAAGTGT
>WJXE01000347.1 GCA_009665115.1 Nitrosopumilales archaeon | reverse complement strand
CTATAGCCGAAACTGAAAGTTGCCAAGTCCCACATACGTCCTACATGATATCTGGACGAATGAGAATCAAAATGGATGATGGAAGTGAAGAAGAGTTTGGCCCTGGAGATGTAAACCATATCCCACCAGGTCATAACGCATGGGTGGTTGGGAATGAACCTGTTGTAGCAATAGGGATAGAAGGCGTGACCGACTTCGCAAAGAAGTGATCAAGTAAAACGGCCCCAGATAGCAAAATTCAATTTTTTGTGTTTTGACTTGTGATAAGCGAACATCGGCCTACCACAGTTGTCAAGATACTTGAGACTGCTTTTTTCAACAACGAAGCCAATCTCAGAAAATTAATAGACAAATCGCGTCTAACTGAATACCCAGAGAAGATGAAACTGTACCTGTTAATTTTGGAAAATAGTGGATTGATAGCATATCACAAAACAGATGGAGTTTATAGAACAACTTACAAGGGAATGCACTTCTTACGAACGTACAATCATACTTTTGATCTACTCAGCAATTTCGAAAAGTCGCAAGAAATGAAAGTTTAGAGAAAAATAGAGATTTGCTAAAAACGTGATTGCTATAATGCTTATTTATTCCAAAAAATTCTATGAATACTGTATATGCGTATTAGATGTGCTGACTGTAGATGTTTACCAGAAGAATGTAAGAATAGCAGATCACCAAGTGAGTGTCCAAATTGTAGTTGGAAAGAGTGTTGCTGCTGGAATAATATTAATTAACCAACAGCAACTGATTTTTACGCACAGGACTCATTCTTCATGCTTCGCGTATTGTCTTTTTTATTTCTGTTTCATATTCTGGAAAATACTCTCTTATCTGTTTGATGTTGAATTCCTTCAGTATGGAATCTTTATCTTCTCTCTTCGAAAGAAACTCGAATGATTTTTTAACAAAATCTTCTGGGCCTATAATTCCATTTGAAATTTTTTCATAATATTCCTTATCCATACTTACCTTATGTCTCGTTTGAGAGCCACTACCATCACTTTCAGTTACTTCAACATGATATGACCATCTGTTGTCATCAAGAGGTGATAAAGTACTAACTATAACCCTGACCATTTATCTCTGAACGCATTTTAGCCTAAAATGTGTTTGCATCGACATTGTTATCAAACTTATCAAGAGAATGAAAAACCTTTTGCTGCTGAACCACACAATCTTACATTTTCCACCAAAGAGACAGTTTTAGAGTTAAATGGATGCACGATCGAGGCCTAGCAGAGAATCTTCCTCCAATTCAAAGAAAACAATGTAGTATTTGATAAGAAATGAAAGGCAGCAGTCAAATGAGAAAAGATTTTTCTAGATTTGCCATGCAAGTATATTCAGTAGTTTACAATACATTTAAAAACCACAAATTGGAAGCATAAAATGAAATGCCAAAGTTTCTTGATGTTCACAGTTTGAAAGGCTTGGATGAGGAAACCTTAAGAAAAACACACATCTCTCCTAAAGATGAATTCGGTGTAACACATGATAACATACTTTATAACAAAGAAGAAGATAAGTTCTTTTGTCTCTTGGATGCTCCGAGTAAAGAGGCAGTAGTGAAACATCATGAGAAACATGGTTTCAAGTGTGACTGGGTTACAGAAGTTAAAACAACCGCAACTTGAATTGCAGGCGAATTGTAAATGAAAAAAAATGGCACTAGTGAAGTGGAGATAATAACAATCTTGTCAAATTACCTTCTCTGTATCTGACAACCTTTTTTGATTTCATTTTACCTTATTATTTCCTTCCTTCAGAATACCGGAAGAGTATAGTGTTTGTGCTACTGCATTTACCTGGCCTTGCTCCGTCAGTTTCGAAAGTGTTGAAACTAGAGATTGCATCTGCTTCTCCAATACAGATACTCTATCTTCGTTTTCCTTTTGCGATTCTAGTGCTTCCTGGTAACCTTCAAAACTCATTATCATTTTACATTTGCCACAGAATTTAGCATCTTGAGTGTTACCTTCATTACAATTAGGACATATCTTTGGGTTCAGCCTATCAATCGGAATATTATCTTTAGTAACTATACCATACTCTTCAAGTAACGATTCAGAAGATTCGTTTCCAAAATAGTGGATGTATTTCTGTGCCATATTACTATTCATAGACCAACCTGCATGTTGGTTTAATGTATTTGATTTTAGTTTGGTAGATTTTTCAGTTAAAGCGCTATGCCGGCGGATATAAGGATTGAATGGTTTTTGCAATAAACTCCTAATCATTTCTTTATCTTCATTTAGTATTGTTGAATCTTCTGCTAGTAACTTGGGAAAGAACTCTTCTTTGTAGTATTTGTAAATCTGATATAAACCGTTTAGAGTAAGTTGCTTTCTACCCATGCTTTGCTTACCCAGACCTACGAAAAGAGGAGAATTTGGATTATTTCTGCTTGGATGATTCGACAGCCATTCTTTGATATAAGGTATTGATTGAATTAGAGGAATATGTCTGCTTCCTGTTTTACCGTTTACTAAAACTTCTGCATATTGCTTATTGCCTACAGATTTGAAAATCACCTCT
>WJXE01000346.1 GCA_009665115.1 Nitrosopumilales archaeon | reverse complement strand
TGCGATGTTGCTGATCGGCTCAGCCATAACACCAATCGTTAACGCACAGCTTCAAACACTAGTAGTACCAGCATTAAAAACGACGACGACGAACACGACGGCAGCAGCTAATACGACTGCAATACAAGCTCAAATATCAAGTCTGCAAAAACAATTGTATAACGCTCAACATGCAGACCAAATTAAGCAGCAAGCATTTGACGCGAAACTACTTCAGCCAGTAGCACAATCCGATAAAGCAAAGAATTGCGCAATTGATCAGCATACGCCTACGACCTTCAAAACTTATCTGACTCATTTTGCTTGTGGTCAGGTAAGTGTTCTTCCCAATGGCACAGCACTGAGAAAATTCACTTTAATCGCTGACGACTATAACGGGACAGGAAAACCTATTGAAATTTCAACTAATACCCCTGGCTTAGGTAAACCATTGACTAGTTCAAATCAGACATACAAACCTGTGATATTTCATGCCTGGACATTTAACGGCACAGTTCCAGGACCAACCATGAGATTTACGCAAGGCGACCATGTTCAAATCACAGTAAGTGTCACTAACGACTCAAAATTCCCTCATTCATTACATATGCATTCAATGCATCCAGGTGCAATGGATGGAATGTCGGGAGCTGCTGGAATGATTGAACCAGGAAAAAACTTCACATACAACTTCGTAGCAAATCCTGCTGGGGTATATCCATATCACTGTCATATGTTTCCAGTTGAAGAACACATATCTCGTGGACTATACGGCATGATGATAATAGATCCAAAAACTCCAAGACCTCAAGCTACAGAAATGGTAATGATGTTGAATTCATACACATACAGTTTCCAGGGAGTAAATGGTAGCGGCCACCTCATTCCAACATTGCCAGCATCTATGCAAGATATACAGAAGAATTTGTCAGCAGTAGAATTCAACAGCGACGAAGGCAACGGTCCAGACAATCAGTTCTACAGCGTCAACGGGATGCCATTTGGATATGTGGGAAACGACTCTATTCACTTGACAACGGGTACGCCATATAGAATCTATCTTGCGAACATGGTAGAGTTCGACCCGGTAAATTCCTTCCATATGCATGGCAACATGTTCAATTACACGCCAAGTGGCACACTGAATTCGTCGAAAATCTATACGGACATTGTAACACTAGGACAAGGCGATAGAGGCATGCTCGAATTCCATTATAACTACCCGGGACAATTTATGTTCCATGCACACATAAATCACTTCTCTGATTTGGGATGGATTGGATTCTTTTCAGTAGATAATAAATCTGGTCCACCTTTCAACAATGGATAAGGATACAATACGATACATCACTGACTGGATTCTTCAACGTAACGAAGAGTTGAAACGCATGGGAATGTGACACAAAAATACTATGAATGCAACAATCGCAAGCGTGGTAGCAACAGCCGTTATCGTGGTGGCGCAATAGATTTACGGATCTCATGTGGATGGCTTGTCTAGATCTAGCTAGGAGCTAACCTCTTCTATCCTCAAGAGGGCCATACGTAATGATGAATATTGATCCACCATGCCCTGAAAAAGACCGCACACATCGGAGATGCTCATGCTGATAAACGAATACAGTTTCAACAACACGATCAATGCCACTCCTACAGAGCAAGGGCCGCCACCCCCACAGGACATGAGAAACATTACAGCTAGAGATCAGATAGTGAACGAAAACCAGCGAGGCAATCAAGCGTATACTTTCAATGACATGGCATACGGATATACTTGGAAAAGAGGAGATCCGTTAATAGTAGGTCATCTCGTAAGGATACATTGAGAACATGTTAATGTCCCGATTAAACCGTCCTTCTCCAGTACCCGCGGGCAGTTGGAACAAAGGAGACAGAAGAACAGTTGAATTCCAATACCAGTATTATGGAAATATTTATGTTCCACTCGCCTAAAAATGAATTTAGTTGTCTTGGATGGCAGGGCTTTCTCAAGGTGACCAAGGATTAAAACCAAAAAATGTTAGAAACTCAGCTTCATTTAATCAGCGCTGTTCTTATCGCTCTTGCTGCTATAGTTCCTATTTATCTTACTATAAAATTAAAAGACAATCTGAAAAAATTAACGGCAATACTTTCTATTTTCATTTTAATACATGCTGTCTATCAAGTAGTTGGATTTTTTGGTTTAACTTTATTAGCAGACGGAGTCTTTGAACCGCTTTCCGTTGCAGTATTGATATTCTTTGGAATCATTTATTCCGGCATAGCTAAGCAAAGGAATATGAGCATAAAAAACATGGTTGTAGTATGGAGCCCTGGTACGTTACTCCTTCTTATGAACAGCATTACAATAATGCTACTTTTGGGAGCATTGGGTATATTCATATGGCTAGCAAGCCAATCTAAGAATATTAGAAGTTTTCAATTCCAAATGTCAATTTTTATAATAATTTGGATATTAGGAGACATGGTTATTTTTTATGGTAATGGAATCGCTGTATTTTCAGCACTACAGAGTGATGTTGGATCAGGAATACATGTTGTATCTATGGTCTTTTTTAGCGTGATGTTG
>WJXE01000345.1 GCA_009665115.1 Nitrosopumilales archaeon | reverse complement strand
GTTGAATTTTCTTTCTATTTCTATAGGATATACACTTCCTAGCAGAAGTGTAACCTAAGTCTGTAAGTGAATTTGTTACCTATGTGTGTAAGTACAACACTTAGCTAACCGTAACTATGATGTTGTCAATCTTATAATGATTGGAACCCCAAACGCAGGTTCACCTTTAGCTCAATCGAGCAACATATGTGCACCAGCCGTATATGATTTGAAACCAGGAGCAGCAGATACTCTAGTAAAAATGAATCCAAATACCAAATACTACACGATTGCCGGCAACTGGAATCCTAGCTTAGGAAACTGTCCTCTGTCTTTATTCTTGCCCATAGAACAAATGGGATACAATAATCTTCCCAAACCTAATGATGGATTAGTACCTGTATCAAGTGTTGAGTCTCAGGGATATTTTCATAGTCTCGGACATACTAATAGTTGTCATACTAATTTGCTGAGCGAATATGAATATGGTTTAGCAAGAGACATACTGTTTGGAAAGTAATACTATATGTGGAAGCTCCTGCATTAGACTTCATTTGTTGCGTGACAAAAGTTCTCACTGCTTGGACATCGATTACCACGTCCGATATCTCATGTCATAACATGCATTTAAGTCGTCCATAGAAGATATATGTGTTATAGATGGCATGAAGGGTAGACTAGCAACAATTTGTTTCTAATTTGCCAGACAATAATCGTGTTTGATACTTTTAAGAACAAAGCTGTCCATATGTTACAACATGAGTCAAATTTCTACCGACAAAACGACGCAAGAAACCTCAAAGCAGTGGGCTGAAATAGCTGGACAAATTATCGATAAATTGATAGGCAAGAATATGTCGATGACTTATGATTTCCAGAAGCTCACAATCGATATCCCAAAAGCCGAAGGGCCCGGTGGTAAGCATATGGGCAGTGTCCAATGGACAATAAATGGCAAGATAATAATTACAAGCGAAGCATATGATAAAAACAACCAGGTTAAGAAATGAGATGTATCTGTATGATAGTACGTGATGATAACCACCTTCACATAGATGAGCAAGATCCTATAGCAGATTGGTTAGTCAGATCCATGAGGACAGCACAAACAGGTTCAATCAAGCTCGATATAGAAGGCCAGCCTGCCGTAAAAATAGACATAATTAATTATGGAAATAAAATAATGGTAGATCTTTTGCAACCAGTATTTTTCAGAACACCTGAGGATGAAACAGGCTTATTTGATAAACTAAAAACCGCAAAAGAATTTGCCAAGAAACTTAGTGATAATGGTATGACAATTTCATTCCTCAGAAGAGGCAAGGAAGCAATAACCCTAGGAAAAGATGCCAAACCAACACTTTCAAAAATAATAACTAGAAGTGACGATGTACAAATAAATAGCGTAACACAAACAGGTAATCTTAAACGTGATTTAAAAGCAGATTAACTAATTGCAAGAGACGCGATCTATAGAAGCTCTTTCAGATCCGGGATGTCGTACTTGCTCACGCCAATCGCCCGGGCTTTCTCGTCGTACAACCGCACCACAGGTCTCATCGCGCATCTCTGGGACTGGCCAGTGGATGAGGTAGAGGTCCATGCAGGTCAGCTCGAGCAGGAGCAAGATAGCTCCCACGCTCGCAAGGTCGAGTCGTATCCTCGGTAGCTATTGCAAACCTTTGTGGTGATGAAAGCCTCCTTCCTCCGGGCTCTGCGTTCCGAAAATATCAGGAATTATGTCTATACTATTACGCTATTTTTCTCGTCTTTTTTCGTTTTTTTGGTGTCAACTATCTCGTTAATGCTATTGCATAATTCTAATAAGCGCAATCCCTTTTCTGTAGTTTTATAAGTTTTCTTAAGATCATCATGCTCTAACAAGCTATTTCGCAACAGAAGCGCAATATATTCTTCTACTTGGGAAAATGATAGAAATGCCTCATACATTATTCTTGTTTTAAGAACACCATTCATTCTACTAGCAGACGCTAAAATAAGCGTAATTATTTCTGTCCTATCTCTGTATTTCATATGTCCTCATTACATAGTCAAACTGACTATCTCCTCTTTTTTCACCTCTACATCATATTCGCACTATGGAAATAAAAATCAAGCCCTTGTTGTTTGCAAAACATTTAGGAATTTGCGAACTCGAAGCCGAAGGGACGCTGAGCTTGTATAAAACAGATGTAGCGCCACTTAGCCTATAATAGATGGTTTCTATCCAGATCATAGTCGTGCGTTATCTGCTTCTCTAGCTCAGCCAGAATCCTCATAGCTATTCTCAAGCTTTATGTCGAGTCCAGTGCATCACTTTTGAGCATTCCGATTGATATTCGATATTTCAGAACGCAGAATGCCAAGAATATAAGGTGGAAACCAATAAGGTGGGTCTTACTGTGGCGCTCACAGAATACTCAAACTGAGACCTTAAACCCGGCTAGATCTATGTTAACCTTTTAGTAAATATGCATCGCAAATGGAGCATCTACCATGCAAAAAGGACGCTGCACATCTATCAGTATCTTTACAGTTATACAATATCCCGCATTTAGTACATTGATGAGCACATCCCCGTAT
>WJXE01000344.1 GCA_009665115.1 Nitrosopumilales archaeon | reverse complement strand
GTTTTAACATCGGATGAACTTCGCCGGTCACTTGTTTGATTCTCTCTATTATCTCAGAGGTTATCGGTTGGGTACCAAATTGGGCTACTAGTTTGTTGTAATCTATTTCTCCTTCTACTTCCCATGGAGTAACTTTGAAATCGTGTTTTGAATTATTAGTACTATTATCATCCTCGTCATTACTGGTATCTGAAGATCCTTCGGTGTGATTCAACTCCAACATGCAGTAGAAACCTTAAACGTTTAAAAAGTCTTTTTTCTCTGACATCTCTGCCCTCAGATGACTAACAGCAACACCGATAGCCCACTCCATCCTCTCGAGAAATCCATACTAGAATCTCTTGTCGGTCGTAATAGACAATCAATCGAAGAGCTAGCGAAGGACACTCGTCTGGGTATCGATCAGATAAGACGTGCTATAGAATGGCTGAAATTGAAAGGCTTGATTCATCTTGACGAAATGAGTTCAATATCCCTAGGGACCAGTGGATACCAAGCAATCAAGCAAGGTTTGCCAGAAAGAAGGCTTGTAGATTACCTGAAAAATGGCAAGAATCGGATTCAAGAAATATCGAACTCAGGTTTTTTCTCTCAAAAAGAGAGCCATAGTGCATTTAGATACGCAAAACAAAACAACTGGATAGAACAGCAGCGAGATTCGATCGGAGAGAAGAGACTTGTCCGAATGCTAGCAGCCGACAATAAATCTGCCGAAGAAAAATTATTGAAGAAGCTCGGGGAACAAGAAAATCTCAAAATGTCGGATCTCACGTCTGAGGAAATGAACGCCTTTAATTCGCTGAAAAGCCGAGATCCTGGTTATGTGAGGGAAGATAAACTACCAAACGAAACTACAGTTACGCTATTAGAACCTGGCAAAAGGGCGCTATCCTCTGTTGCCGAAGCAGGATTGATGGTAGAAGTACTAACTGAGAGAATGGCTCCAACCGGCAAATTCAAGAGCGTTAATCTCCCTCCGATGGACGTTCAAGCCCCGGTACGTTCTTTATTTCCGGGAAGAAAGCACCCGATAGCGAACCTCATCGATGAAATAAGTGAAATTTTTGTTGGCTTAGGTTTCACCGAAATTGAAGGGCCAATCACGCAATCGAGTTTTTGGAACTTCGATGCTCTCTTCACTCCACAAGATCATCCGGCAAGGGAAATACAAGATACATTCTATTTGGCACAAATAAAGCAGGACAAATTTGCTACCGAGGATCAAGTTCACAAAATCTCCAGCGCTCACAAAGATGGGTGGAAATATGAATGGAATATTGATGATGCAAAGGGGATCGTTCTTAGAACGCACACAACAGCCGTTACTATAAAGTATCTTGCAGATAATAAACCTGAAAACGCCAGAATATTTTCGATCGGTCGGGTTTTCAGGAATGAAAAGGTATCATATAAACACCTCGCAGAGTTTACTCAGATTGAAGGAATAGTTACCGGCAGTAGAGTCTCGTTACAAGATTTGATGGGTTTGCAGCTCGAATTTTACGCAAGATTAGGTATTAAAAAAATAAAATTCTGGCCCACATTTTTTCCTTATACAGAACCCTCTCTCCAGTCTATGATATATAACGAAAAACTGGAGAAATGGGTCGAATTATTTGGAATGGGTGTTTTTAGGCCTCAAGTGACGAAAGCGCTGGGTATACATAATCCGGTGCTTGCGTGGGGAGGCGGTCTAGAAAGAATTGCAATGTTACGTTTTGGACTAACCGATGTGCGTGATCTCTATCAGAATAAGTTAGGTTGGCTTAGGAGTATTCCACGATGCCAGTTGTAGCATTCACTTTCGACAGGTTGAATAAATTCTTCCCAGGCGAAAAATTAGATGATATTTTGAAGATCGTTCCATTTATTGGAGTCGATATCGAGGGCGTCGACAATGTCGAGGTCAGAATTGAGTACAATCCTAATAGACCTGATTTTGCTTCAGATTATGGAATCGCGAGGGCCGTAAAAGGATTGTTAGGAATAGAAACTGGAATTCCCGAATTTAGGTTGTCTGGAAGAAGTGGATGCGCTATCAAAGTCGATATGTCCACAAGACAGATCAGGCCATACATCGTATCGTTGGTTGCTAAAAATGGTAAACTTGATGACGAAACTATAAAGCAGCTAATTGCAATGCAAGAAGACCTCCAGAATGTGATTGGAAGGCGGAGACTGAAGGCCTCAATTGGAATTCATAATTTAGACGCTATCAAATTTCCTGTTACATATACGACAGTGCAAGAAGATTTTTCGTTTACTCCACTCGGAGATTCAGATAACCACACAATACGACACATTTTAAAAGAATTCGACGTTGGCAAACAGTACGGATACATCTTACAAAAATCGAATGCATATCCGATCATCCAAGATAACGAAAATAATGTCTTGTCTTTTCCTCCGATTGTCAACAGTAATTTGACAAGAATCGGTACAGCTACAAAGAACCTCTTCGTTGAAGTTACAGCAAACAATCTAGAGGTAGCAGAGGATGTTCTTTCAGTAATGGCTATGGCACTATATGATGCGGGTTTTGAAATTCAAACAGTCTCGACTCATAATTCTGATGGA
>WJXE01000343.1 GCA_009665115.1 Nitrosopumilales archaeon | reverse complement strand
TGTCTTTCTCTATTCAGCTCCTTGAACGATTTTTGATTGCCAAAAAATATCGAAAAGGTGCTTAGCAATTTGATAAGGTCCCTTCTGTAATGCTCTGATAGATTAATCTCTGTCTTCATAGATGTGATATAATTCGCAATTGTCAAAGCGTTGTCTCTTGACACCTTATTGCAAAGATACTTAGAATACTCTGGGGCTAGGCCCTCAGTTACAGTCTGGACCTTTCTCTCAAATAAAGTATCATCATAGTTATAACTGTCATAGCAAGTTATTGAAGGTGTGGTTGTAAAAACCTCTCTCTTATATTTTAAAGAAGACTGTCATGCATATAAGTTGGTATTAGATATTAGCTAAGTGACACATTAGTCAATCATCCATAACTCCTTTAACTTGTTTGCAGAATCTTTAGCATCTTGTTTGCCTGTAAATACTTCCAACGTAATTGTTCTTTTGTAATTAATGCTTTTCAATTCCTTAACTACTTTCTTATGATCAATTAATCCCTCTCCAATTGGCAAATGTTCATCATATGCACCATGGTTATCATGCCAATGAATATGGACGATCTTTTCCCTAAATGTTCTGATATAGTCAGTTATTGCTTGCATGCCGCCCGATGTAAAAGCATGAGGTATGTCCAAATGAACATTTAGTCCTTGAACATTATCAATGATGTATTTAAATTCATCAAGCTTGTGAATTCCGCTCGAGTTGGGTACATTCTCTAACATTATTTGTACACCCAGCATTTTCGTATGCGAAATGATTTCATGCAAACTTTTTATCCAGTTATCTAAGATCATTTTCCTTCTTTCACCAAAGAACATTCCCTTAGCACTACTATGAAAGTTTATGACATATATCCCGAGTTCTTTTGCTAGCTTTGCTTCTTCTATGGCTTCAGAGATCCAAGCCTGCCTGATACGTTCGTAATCTGATCCCAAATCTATCCAATGGGCAGTATGACCGACAGGTTTATCATCAAATTTCAGAAGTAATTTCATGATCTCATTCAATTTGTCTACTATTATGCATGGATTTCCTTCTGGGCCTTCTATTCCTACTTCCACATAGTCAAAATTCAATCTGCGGATCTCTTTTATTTCATCTATTATATTGATTGAAGGATTAGTCAATAAACCAAATTTCGGAACTTTATGTTTCTGCTGTTGCATGAATAATACAAAATGATAGATATTTATAATTCATGTCTCACGGTAATCAACAGACAGGCCTTCCATCTGGATTAGCAGAAGAAAAGCCCAAATCTATGATAAAATGCAAAACGAGCTTATTAATATTGCAGCTCATGAGCCCAGACGCTGCTGACATATGTACGTGATATTGAACTATTCTGTATCTAAATTACCTTTTCTTATGATAGTTAGCATTACAAAATATACGTAGTTATTACACAAATATCAAATGTTCTTAATGTTCAAGAATGCCCCGACAGGATGGAAAGTAAATTCAACAAAGAACGTGTATACCAATGATCTGATTGAACTGTATGAAGATACACTTGAGTTAGGTGTTGGAGAGAAAAAAATTTACGTTCGAGGACTTAGAAGGAACTATTCGACTATAGTACCATTCGTATCTGCAAACCAAATACTTGTCATTAAAAGTTATAGGCATATTGTTGATTCTGTTCAAATCGAAGCACCATCAGGATATATAGAAAAAGGAGAGTCCCCAGAATATGCTGCCATTCGTGAGCTAAAGGAGGAGACTGGATACACAGCAAAAAAGATTGTATCAATTGGGTCTTATACACTTGATTATACTATGTTTGAACAGAGAGGAAATGTTTTTGTCGCCTACGATTTAATCAAGGAAGGAGTGCAATCATTAGGAAACATGGAAAAGATAGAGCTTGCTATTCTCACAATAAATGAAATCAAACAATTACTTTTTGAGAGCAAGATACTAAACGCTGCATCTATCGTTGCATTGTATAAAGCAATTGATTATCATCAGAGATCGTTTGTATAAATCTTTTTGATTCAAATCAAATCTTTTACCCATACACAAGTACTTTTATCCTCATTACAAAAGGTAAGAATACAATATTGGAATGACATCACATAAGATCAGGCTTTCTAAATTCTTAAAATCCTCACCTCCGGCTTCAATCCAATCAATATAATTTCCTTCTGCCTTTTTGAAATCCTAAACTAATAGCTAATGAACTGGACGCATGGATACCAAGACAAATGATAGCCCAACTATCAAGAGAAGTAATATCAACGCTATTGCAGCAGTAATGGCGTTACTAGTAGTCATGAATGACAAACATCATGAACATAATATGTATATATGTAGATAATATATCCATAAACACAATACCGGCGGTCCTGTTTCTCAGAATCGATTACGGAGCAGGACGGGCAGTGTTGCAAAATAACAGAGAAAGGCGTACTATTATTGCAGTTCCACAATAAATGGAAGAACATACTTGATTATTATCGATAAGCTGCATTTCATTTAAATTACCTATTATCTTCTCTAAGAAATTCCCTAATCTTTATTCATGGGGCGCAGCCTGATCAAGTATCCGCCTCTCGCGAACGATGTGCAC
>WJXE01000342.1 GCA_009665115.1 Nitrosopumilales archaeon | reverse complement strand
ATAGTGACCTGACCGTGACGCTCCAAGAGTAGCAATAGATAATTCGACGAAGGTAAAGAACATAATATTTATGGGCACGGCAGCTCATACTACACTTTTTCTAGACTTGTATTATTCTTTGTGGAGTAGCGACAGAAGGATTTCCAAAAATATCACGTGTCTGATTTCAAAAGCATAACTACATACAAGACACACTACTAGCTCAATATCCAAACAATTTATTTACATATTATCGATATTTTTATTGTAACGAGATCCTTAATTTCATGGTTAAGCATTGGTTGTTTGTTCTAGGTATCAAATATTTTTAGCCCTACGAATTCAGAAGATGTTCTGAGCTACCGCCCAAGGTAGAACAATAAATAAATAAAATAAGGCCTGAAAGTATTATTAGTTGGATTAACGAACGGGGCTATTCCTGATACTGTCATGACAGGCTCGTTTGATGAGCCGTATTTTGACTCACTGTCATGAACTTCTTAATTGTTTCTGCTCATCGACTGCCAACGAAAACTAAGTTCTTAATAAAGTTGGGAGCAGTCAATAAGTTGGTAAGGCAGTTGAATGAATAAGAATCGCCTAAAAGAATATCTCTTGTTTAACAGAAATATTCTTATTGGCTTTACCGGCACATTCCTTACAAGCTCAGCGACTAGCCAGACGATAGCAAAATTTACTACGTCTCTTTAATTGAAGAGGAATACAGATCTTGTGATTTCAATATTTTGCACCTCCTATGTTATCGCATAATTAGTCACTGAAAGCTGTAGTGTGGAGGTTGCTTCGACGTATCTAAACTCTTACGCATCCACACTCCCACAGCTTGTTGTGGAAAGGAGGCCATCCAGAACCTTGGTGTGGACTATGAAGACGATGACGGTAACTATTATTATTAAAGTGAAGGGCAGCAGAGGGAGATGGAGGCAACGTATCGATGCATATTGCTATCCCTGAAAGAGAATTATTAGTTCAACTGGAAGTAATAGAACTTGGAATTATTCTGTAAATTGAACCTGCATATGTAAGAACATATAGATATCCATCAGGCCCAACTTGTAAATCTGTAATCCCTCCATCAAATCCAGTACCAAATATTACGGGTTGACTGTCCTGTGGCGTATAGGCTATCTTGTTAGAAAGCGTGCCATTAAGAGCCAATGCTGTTCTATTCTGGCTTAGCTTAAAATGGTATAGATTGCCATTGTTGTAATCTCCTACGAACATATCATTTTGATATTGTTTACCAAGTTTTGTAGAGTTGAGGAATTTGAGCGCAGTAGGGGCTACCGTCTGAAACCAAATGAATTCGGGAGCTTTGTATTTTCCTTTCCCTCCAAAATCGACCAAATTAGAAGGATGAAGATTGAGCAGTCCTGCATTCTCATTCTCTATTGCTCCTTTTGGAGTCCATATACCTTGCACTTGTGCCCAGCCGCTGTTAAAGCCAGGTTCAACAAGATTTGTCTCATCTCCATAATTGGGACCATTTTCTGTATCCCATAATTTGCCAGTTACAGGATCAAAATCCATACCAAAGCTGTTTCTTATGCCGTAAGCATAGTATAGATTTAGAGGATATGTATTTCCTAGAGGACTATTTGGTACAGGGTTCCCTTCTTGTGTAACTCTAATTATACCACTGGTTAAGTCAGGTGGTCCTCCAGAAGCTATATTTTGAGCTTCGGTTCTATGATAAAGCAGATCTCCTATGACAGCATAGACATTTTTATCAGGACCAATCAGAACTTTTCCTCCATCATGAAAAGGACCAGGGGTAGCGGGAAGGTTTAGAATGAGTTTAGGATTTATTAATTTGTCATCTATTAATTCATATCTATAAACACGGTTTCCTAAAGGTGAGCCGCTACCGTTACTTTCAGTATAATAAAGAAATACAAATGTATTTCCATTTGCTGTTGTATGTTTTGCAATAGCAATCCCCAACATACCTCTTTCTCCTTCTGTAGCAACATTAGCACTTAGTATAGGCTGTGCGAGCATGTTACCATTTACAATCCTCTGCACAGTGCCCTGATCTTTTTCCAATACCAAGATATCATTTTGGCCTAAAAATGCCATACTCGTAGGATTACTAAGTCCTTGGAAAACTAGGTCTGCCTTCAGATTTGGATCTTTTGTTATCAAGGGAGCTGCTATAGCAGTAGAAGAATTATGAATTAAATACATAATAGGAATTATAACAGCCAAAGATGCAATAACTACAATCGCTATGGTCCTTTTCTTAAGTGATTTTATTTGGTTAACCATCTATTATAGTAGTTGACTAAAATAATATAAACTCATTTAACTCAAGGAATGATACGGAATTTTTGAAAGCCTATTTTATAATACAATTCGTTGGTTGATACAGAATCCAGATGAGCATGCATGCATGCTATTTTTAATCTTTTTTCAACCGTCTTCGATACAACTAGTTCCTTCACGATTTCTGGCGAAACCTAATAACTGTTGTATAACGTCTAGTTGCTTTCATAAAGATGTGCTTTCTACTACGATGGATATTTTAACATCATCCGTACTGTGACAACTTTATTTTCTCCCCAGGTTTCATTGCTCTCTGTATCCT
>WJXE01000341.1 GCA_009665115.1 Nitrosopumilales archaeon | reverse complement strand
GTTGCATTACCTCCTCCAACTTGAACTAGGGTACTTGTTGTTGGTGTTGTTGCTTCTGCTTTGCAATTAAAGAAAGATACTGAACTTGTAACTGCCACTGCTGCAATAGTTCCTGCTATGAGAGCCATGATTGTTATATTATTTTTATAGGGTTTTTTGCACATTGACAAAACCAAGGATACATTTATCATTTAAAAGAAGATATGTTAAGATTGCGTTTCGTATATTATGAGTTTGCTGGGCAATATTACGCTACTAAACTGTAAACATATGCGTTATGTAGACACCAATTGATCTGCCTTGGTTCGCTTTTTGTAAGTGTATAATATGGACTAGACTGTAAATCAAAAATTGTACCTGATTTTACATCGCCAATTCGGCTAAAGCTGGAATGATCGACTATTTCTAAATGGTTTCGTCGACGTCGACTAAATGAAAAAATCATTGTTTTTCTCATTTAGTTCATGCTTATGGTAGTAGGCATTTCAGTATTAAGTGAAATGAAAACAATAAGTAGGACTAATGGATAATAATGGTAACAGACCTAAAGGCATTTGTTGCCATATCAATTCCTTCAATGTTTCTGTTTGGAATGCGTCATGCACTTGATGTTGATCATATCACTGCTATAGATAATCTTGTTAGGATGCACAATGCAAGAAAAAGTGCTCGATGGGTAGGTACTGGTTTCAGTGCAGGTCACATGATATCAATATTAAGTGAAATGCTTCTGATAATTTACATTGTAGGCAGTACAACGAGTGGCAAACTAGACCAGCTTTCATTCTCTGGAGGTGTGACAGGAGCTATAGCTTTGGCGACAATTGGAGCAATTAATATCTATTCAATGAAGAGATGGGGGAAAACTGGATCAGCTATTCTTGCTAGCAAAATAGTTACTAGGACTCACATTTTAAGACCCTTTGGTTCTGCCTTTGTGACTGGATTAGTCTTTGGTATAGGATTTGATACTGCTACCCAGATATCAGCGTTAACGTTATCAGTGGTCGCCTCCGCAACGCTTGGAGTACAAGTAGCACTTATGCTTGCTGGATTTTTTGCTTTGGGTTTGATTCCAGTTGATACTTTAGATAGCGTAGTTCTTCGCTCAGCATTTTCTAGAATGTTTAATACCAAAGGCTTCACGTATCTGTCATACGCGTTGAGCGGAGTCGCCCTGACAATTGCAGCTTTCGAATCGTATGCAGTAATAACCAATGTAAAAATAGTACCGCCCTTAACAGGTCCAGTTTTAGCAATAATAATTATTGCTGGCGCTTTCGGATATGGTTTTGCAACAAGGAAAAGAAGGGTAGTAGATCAATCTATTTCCCCTAGACAGCATAATCACGATGAAGACCTCAATCCCAATCGATAACGTTTTTGTGAAAACGAAAAATATCCAGAACATGGTATATCTAAACAAGATATGGCTGAGTCAAGATATGGCCACATCATATTGGTCCGACTTATCGAACACAATTCAGAATTTTCAAAAAAATGTGTGAACATTTAATTTATGGCTTTGTGCTGAGCCCTCCTGCTGTCCAATCAACGATAAGGCTCTATGTGGCTAGCGCAGCGGAAAATTACAGCCGCCACAAGGTCTAACAATTGGTTCATCCTATATAACCTCTTCATCTAACGATTTGAGGAAACGTGTGCAGTTCCAAATAACTTTTACCTATTCTGGCATCTCTCGCCTTTGCTTAGAAAAGGCTCAAAAAAATTATCCACATCAATAATTACATTGGGTCAATATTTTACTCGAACTTAAAGATTTTAAATAATCCACATATTCCGATCTGTCCAACCATAAATAATATTTGCAGCATATTCTAGATATGAATCTCGGTCATGATCGATCAAAGCGATGGATCGATCGATCAAAACGGAGAAGCTTGCGGAGTTCACTGGTGTAAAAAAAAGACACGCCACCAAAAGTCCAAAATACTTGAATGACTAGCGCTATGATGATTTACGAAATCGTTATCATATCACAGGTGAAAGCGGGATGGAAGAAGTGTGGTAGTTAATTCCTTGCAATAAATGAAAACTAAATATCAAGCGCTATTAATAAGATTATCTGGAAATTCTACGCCAACAGAATAGGGCGAAAAGCTAGCAAAGTTTCACATACGCCATTTTCTGAAAACTACTATATTGAATTGTGGTATCTACCATCGTAATTACTTTGGTGACAACACTATGACATTAAAAGATGCCAGAGCGGAAAAGATATTATTCATTGAGTTTATTCTTGCAATGATTTGATGCGTTCCTGCTTGCAGAAAATGGTCCTTTACCGAGAAACTGCCGTTAGACACTGATATATTCTTAAATATTGAAAAAGTCTTCGTTAGGGGTTCCTTTATTTATACCAGTACCAACATTGGCAGTAAAATTATTTATTACTGTAACAGTAGCGTTTACATTCTTTGGATGGCTACTTGTTTTCAAATCTTGCACATTGAAACTAAGTTGTGTAAGATTTCCTACTGAAGGATATTCTGGTGAAGTACTAAACAAGATCTTGACATTGTGTTCTTTGTCTATCCATTCTTGAGTTGCATTGCCAAATACATATG
>WJXE01000035.1 GCA_009665115.1 Nitrosopumilales archaeon | reverse complement strand
GAGTTAGATCAAGGGCGCAAGATGATGTACTTATCGCTAGTTTCCAAATTTCGCCTGAAAAACACAGGAAGTAAGTCATGCTTCGCTTGAACAATTTTTAGTTTCATTTAATTATGTATGTCTATCGTAGATACCCGATAGAACGATTTTGCATAATACAGAGAAACTGAAAGTGACTTTATCTTAAGGAGAAAGAGTAAATGCCAAAACAGTTACAATTTTTACATTAGAGTGATTGTGATTTACTTTCTTATACAATAATAACATCAAGTCTAACATTTGCTGCAAACAATAAACACCAGCCAGGACAACGTATCACAAGAAGTAGAGGTAAGATAGCAAATGGCGCTATATTGGTGATACATCCGTAACCATCCAAGGTCTTCCAGGACTGACAGAGCCAAGTTCTACAAATAATAACTTTCATTGTTGATTCTCAATATCAATCTCGGGAATAGGTACTGGTACTGCGATAATAAAGCAAAACTTGGCCAATTAATTACCTCGAATTGATGGACTGGATCCCGCATTATAAGTTACTCCTTTAGGCCATCATTGCAAGGAACAGGATTATAGTTGCGTCGGATACCTATGTTTCTGACACTCCGGTAGGACGTAAGATAACTGGCATGATGATATTACTTCAATAATAGAACGGGAACGGGTGGAAGAATTCGACTTTGACTTGATCGATATTTCAGATTTTGGATTTCGATCAGCGGAATGTCAGTTGAGATCATAATATAACGGGGGAACCGGAAGAAGAAATGATTCAGTTAAGCACTATATATTCCTAAAATCCATATCCCTTCCAGCTAATAATCTTGGATTTAATTCAATGCGTATGATCATATTATTCCATTTTATCGTGATGATGTAAAATCAGTAGATCGCATCCTTTTTCCTCCAGGATCTCCACTTCCACCAACAACAGATGAGAATCCAACCATACCAAACGATGAATCGTGAACTGGTGTCCGATGCAATTTATAAATATAAAGAGAGCTTTGTAAACGTATAGGTAAATAGCTATACAGAAAGGGTCGAGGAAATTTAGTTGGCAGTTTATAATTTGAAGTTGATAAACACCTGACTAGATGGAGTAAGAGCATATACATTGACTTGACAAATAGTATAGTATATACAGAGAATATCTTGGTTAACATTTAGATATCCTCGGAAATGTTCCCTCGCTTTTGTGGTCATTATGGTACGCTGATACCAAAAGAGGAACCTGAAGTAAAGGGATGATAATTAAAAGCGAGAGATTAAAACGTGCGATCCTTGCTGCTTTGGCCGACACCGAATTACAGAAGATTTTGGATGCAGTCATGTACCAGTCTAAATCAGTTAATCAAATTATACGCGAAACCAATGTTTCCCACACTACTGCTTATAGAAAGATGAGATGGCTCGTTGAAGAGAAGTTGCTTATAGTTGATAAAATTGAAATAACGGAGGACGGGAAGAAATCTAGTCTGTTTCGTACAGTACTAAAGTCATTTAATGTCAGATATGAATACAATAATGTAGTTATCGAGGCTGAACAGAATGTAAACACTTTAAGAAAAATTACAGAAAAGTTCTTTTCATTAGATGAGTGAGATGACCCAGATACAGAATAGTCAAAAAAAGGAAAATAAGAAGTGTCCAAGCCGCCAACATCATACTAGAAAAGACGATAGAAAAACATGTATTCCCGAGAAAGAGTAACGTAGGACTTCATACTGTAACCCGTGTGTTTTATGATCATAATCCTTTGTTTAGCTCTGCCAAAATAGATGATTCCAAAGAATACTGATTCTGTAACAGAAAGCGATTCTAAGACTCTGTCTGCTAATAAAATTTGGTCAAAAAATCTAAACACTGATAGACGGCAGGTATAAATATAAAAATAGAAGGTATTGTAAGCGATTTTCAAATATGGTATACATCATATATATGCAATTATTAGAAATGAGACAAATGTTAAATTTACTGTTAAATTGCAACAAAAAACCAATTATATTACTTCTGTCGAGTGTATTTCAGATTTGAAAGTATCAATCATCGACCTGGGTTTTAACTCCGCTAAATTAGTGAATTATTATGTTAATCGCAACAACAATTCGTTCAAGGCTTACGAACAGGAAGGGGCGAAAGTTAGACTTGGCCAAGGTCTCCACCACTCTGGCATGCTCGGCCGCGAGCCCATACAACGTACAATTCATACCTTGAAATTATTCCGTGATATAATCAATTTTCAGTGCATAAAGTCTGTATTATCTATCGCTACGAGTGCGGTAAGGGAAGCAAACAATAAGAATGATTTTCTTCATGAAGTTCTTCAAAACACCGGGTTTCGTTTTAGAGTATTATCCGGAAAAGAAGAAGCTCTCTACTCTTATCTCGGAGCGCTTCAGTCAACATGCATCCCCACCGCTCTCTTTTTCGATTTAGGCGGCGGAAGTTTGGAATTAGTATACACAGAAAATTTCAAGATCAAAAAATTAATTTCATTACCGTTGGGGGCACTAAGAATGTCACAGACCTACAGCGATGCCGGAGGAAGGTTAAGTAAGAAGAATTATTCCAGAATGGAGGAACACATAATTAATGCTCTTCCTGACAGAAAAGGGCTTGATATCAGCCCTGACACAACACTCGTTGGGGTAGGCGGAACATTACGAGCGATGGCAAGATACGATCAACAAAGAAAGACGTACCCGCTTGATAAAATTCACAATTATAGGATAGACTTTGACCATATTCGCTCAATCAACAGTACATTTCGTAAAATGACTTCATATGAAATTGCCAAGATTGATGCTGTGGGTAGCAATCGAGCAGAAACAATTACGGCCGGCTCAGGTATAATGAAGGTACTAATGCAAAAGCTTGAATTTGAATATATATTGGTGAGTGCACAGGGGCTTCGGGAAGGGGTTCTCTCTGCTTTCTTGCAATGCTCTAAAGACTATTACTCGCAAAATATCAATCAAAATCAAATTCAGAGCCATGTTAAACATTGCTGCAAACCAGAGAAAATTCCAGAATATACGTATGCGCTAGTCAAACCATTATACTCTTTAGGATTAATGAAAGAGCGAGAATATGAGATCTTGGCTCATGCTATTAAGCAGGTCTCAGGAATGCCTCCTACCACAAACCTGCACAATCTGTTTTATATGATTATTGACGAGGATAACCCACACCTCAGTCATCGAGAACAGCTGATTTTGGCGCTATCAATAATTCGTACGAAGAAAGCTAAGACCGCAAATTGGCTTTTTGCAAGATACAACTCGATCATGCAGCCGCAGAATAGAAGATCTATCGAAAAAATTGCAGCCTGTCTTTCCCTCTCGGAAATTATCGAAAGGATTAAATCGAAAGTCAGATTTGCTAAATGTAGCCAAAAGGAAATTGTATTGACTTTCATACGAGCAAAGAATAACGCTTTTCCTCTAACTCTGATAGAAAGTGCCTTGAAAAACTTTAAGGAAGCGTTCGATATTCCCGTCACTTATTCTGTCTCTCATACCCCTAGTAGAGTTTTAGCTAAGCAGCAAATTGTTGATGAGTGAGTAAGAGAGTCGAAGAAAAGATGAAAAGAGTGCTGCAAAGCAAGAAATTGGAGACAAAAGGAAAACTGGTCGTGGTCGAAGGGATCGACGGATCAGGAAAATCTACACAGATTCGTTTACTTGAAAAGTGGCTAAGATTCAGGGGCGTGCAAGTTTTTTTGACTGAGTGGAACTCATCTGACTTGGTCAAACAAATTACATCTAAAGGCAAGAAGAAAGGCACACTCACGCCGACGACGTTTTGTTTGCTACATGCAACCGACTTTGCGGATAGATATGAGAGGAATATCTTCCCTTTGGTTCAGGCAGGGTATATAGTATTGGCGGATAGATATGTATACACTGCCTATGCTAGAGATATAGTTAGAGGCTGCGACCCCAGATGGGTTCGTGAAGTTTATGACTTTGCAATAAAGCCGGACCTCGTCTTTTACTTCAGAGTGCCTATTGACGTTGCAAGTGAACGAATACTAGCAGGCAGGCCTAAGTTAAAGTACTATGAGGCTGGTATGGATTTGAACCTAAGTAATGATCTTTATGAAAGTTACAGAATCTTCCAAAGCCGAATTATCGATCAGTATGAATCTATGATCCAGTCAGAAAGGTTTTTGCCTATAGACGGTACCTCCGGTATTGAAGAACAACAACAACTAGTAAGAAAAAAAATTGCGGAAATAATTCCACAAGGCAAAGGACCAATACGTATAATGAAAAAACAGGTGTTGAAAGATGCGTAATTTACGGCAATCAAGACCGACCAGTGACAGGCAGATAGAGTATTATGGTAAGGGTCTCCCGTATTTGGACGAAACGAGGATTAAAGGCCGACTCATTGTTATAGAAGGACCAGACGCATCAGGGAGAAGTACTCAAATTATTAGGATAACTTCTAAACTTGAAGCAGACGGTCATGCTGTTCTAAATACGGGTCTGAGGAGATCGGAACTAATAAGTCAAGGGATACTTGAAGCCAAAAGAAATTTTGTTTTAGGAAAAAGAACTATTAGCCTTTTTTATGCTGCTGATTTTGCTGATCAACTGGAGAATAAGATAATTCCTGCCCTGCGTTCAGGTTACATAGTTCTCGCTGATAGGTATATCTATACACTCATGGCGAGGGATGCAGTTAGAGGAATTAGCATTAGGTGGTCTCACAATCTATTTGGTTTCTCCATTAAACCAGATCTTGTATTTTATCTAGATGTAGATCCCAAGGAGCTAGTTCATAGGGTTTTCCAAAAAAAAGCATCGCTAGATTATTACGAGTCAGGAGCAGACCTTGGGCTTTCTGATAATATGTTTGAATCATTCCTGATTTATCAGCGCTTGGTTGCAAGGGAATTTCGCAAAATGCAAAAAAGATACGGTCTTGTGTTCATAAACGGAAATAGATCCATAGAAGAGATTGGCACAGAATTGCAAAAAAAAATTGACGACTTTGTGAATTTTCGCAGTTTAGATGATACTAATGAATTAGGGCTTATTGGACGTAAGACTCTGCCTGGACGTAAGCAGGAGTTGAATCAAACATAATGATACTATTAGATTCGTGCATTCTTTTTCTATGTAGAAGCAATAATGCCATAGTGTTTTTGTAGGTAATCATGAAATAGGCATATCCCCATTTTCAGATTGTATAAGAGGGGCCTTCATATTCTTACAAAATCGGGTAGCGAACAACGAAAGAAAGAATTGTCTTCATTTTTTCTTGGTGGCAAACGAAGAGGAGATAAGATATTTTATGCCACAACGATAGGCGCCGACAGTTATACGCTTTTGATGTTTGCTCTCGTCATTTACGCAGTAGGAGGAAGGCTCTGTAAAGATATTTTCGTTTGAAGGTCTTTTTTACCGGTACAAGTTGGAATTCAGTCGAAGGTCGCGAATCGTTTGGTGCCTTGCCGTATATTATCGAAGCTTTGGTTAGCCCGGCGATCGCGATCGTCATCGGGGGTCCGGTCAGCTTAGGAATTGCTATATTTGGTTCGGAGTTGTCTTCACCGAAAATAAGTACCCCATTATCCTTTGTTATAGAATTGTTAGCAGCAGTCCAGAGTATAATTGATGCTCTATGGGCGCTGCTGGTTTTTAGGTTCTGGAGCGTAGGTCTAATTGAAATGCCTCTGTATAAAGCCTTTGGAGGATCAATTCCATTTTTTGTAAAAGACCGTTCCAAATTCGATCCGCGAAGCAGGTCATTCAATAGGAATTCCAAAGAGGAAAATTACGCTATTTATAGTTCTAGAACGCAAAAAGTGGGGTGCTAACCGGTATAATATTGGCTATATCTAGAATAGCTGGAGAAACGGCTCCTCTTATCATGACGATGCTGGGAACGACCTTGTTTTTTACTAGCCTGACAGGTCCAATTGATGCACTTCCTCTGAGAATCTGGAGGCCAGCATCACAACCCTATAAATCTGCTCCTGCATTTGGGTGGGGGCTGCCCTTGTTCTGATACTCCTAGTCCTCAGCATTAGCGTGATTCTGAGGCTGCTAGCACAAAGAAGAGGATTTAGAATAAGAACGACGATCGCAGATGGGTAAAAAGCGACTATATTGTCTATGTTATCTATATATGCAACAAATAATTATCACGTTGGAGAAATATAAATAGCATTTGAGTAACGAGGAGGAACTTGCTAGAGTAGTCTTTAGCCAGGGCTCTGAGAATGCTTTGAAGGAAGAGCAAAAGGAGCAAGCTTACAAGGTCTCTATTAAGAAGCTTGAAGCATGGTTTGGAACTAAACAAGCGGTAAAAGACGTTAGCTTGGATGTTAAAGAGAATACTATTACCGCTATTATAGGACCTTCAGGTTGTGGTAAGACTACACTTATTCGATGTCTGAATCGCATGCATGAGATGACTCCGAGCTCGCGCTCAAGGGGTCAAGTTATTATTGACGGTATTGATATTTATGACCGAAATATAGATCCTGTGATTATTAAAAGACGTATTGGAATGGTCTTTCAAAAGCCAAATCCATTTCCTACCATGAGCATTTATGATAATGTTGCGGCAGGACTAAAGCTTAACGGTGTCAAAGATAGGCAACTTATTGATGAAATTGTTAAAGAAAGTCTCCAAGGGGCTGGCCTATGGGAGGAAGTAAAAAATGAACTCGACAAGCCGGGCATGGGGTTATCGGGTGGTCAGCAACAGCGTCTATGCATTGCGAGGGCACTTGCCATGCAACCAGAAGTCTTACTAATGGACGAACCTACGTCCGCGTTGGACCCAATGGCATCTTCTAAAATTGAAGAACTTGTTCATGATTTGAAACAAGAATTAACAATAATTATTGTGACACATAACATGCAACAGGCCGCCCGAGTATCTGACTATACTGCTTTTATGTATCTTGGGGAGCTAGTAGAATATGGACCAACGAAGAAGATATTTGAGAATCCTGAAAAGGAGCTCACAGAACGCTATATATCTGGTAAATTTGGCTAGAAAATCTAATTTGGTTAGGCATCATTTTTTTGACTAGACTGTTGGATCTCGGTATTGACCGTATCCGGAATATCATAATGGATATGGCAAAATTATCTGAGCAATCAGTGTTCACATCCATTGACTCTTATGACAAAGGAACCAGTGTAAAAAAACAAATATTTGAGTGGTCAGAAAAGCTTCGTGTTCTACAAGATGAAACAGCCGACCTTGCAATTGAATTAATTGCACGCTACCAACCTGTCGCCACCGATCTGCGGCTTATTAGGTCCTGCATGGAAATTGCGTACGGGTTTTCTCGATTTGGACGCTATGCATATGACATTGTAGAGGTACTTGAAACAATAGGTCATATCAATGACTGCGATAAGACTGCTGTTCTGGGGATGGCCAGTACTGTGAGAGAAATGATCTTGCTCAGCGTGGAAGCACTTCAATTACGAGACAAAAATGCATCTGCTAAACTCTATGAAATGGATGATACGGTTGACGCTTTATACAGAAAATATTTGCGTGAGGTTATTACTCCGCAAAACGATCAAGACAAAAAGGACATGAATCCTCGTTGTTATATCTCTGCCTTACTAATATTGAGGTATTTGGAGCGAATTTCAGACCATGCCTGCTATATTAGCGACTCCATTCATTATATCATGACAGGAAGGTCAAGTCCAAGACGTTAACTATATAGTATATTGTTTCATATATAGCGGTATATGATTAATTATCATAATATGTTTATTTAAGAAACCTTCTACAAGATGCTTGTTGAGTCGCCTATCTGAAGAGAATGAAGTACGTAAGATACAGTTTACAGGTAGATCTACATACATATTGTCCTTGCCTAAAAGATGGATGAATGAGATGCATCTTAAACCTGGTGACCCCGTAACAATAATTCGTGAATCCAATAATTCTTTGTCCATAGTCCCTAATGCCGTAAGGAGTCCTAGTTCAAATAACGAAGTAACTGCACTAATGCTGCAGGATGAAAGCGGCAATTCTTTAAAACGTAAGGTTGTGTCGATGTATTTGGCAGGATATAATATTATGCACTTGAAATCAAAGACTGGAAGAATTAATTCTTCTCAGCGTGATGCGGTCAGAGAAGTGGTGCGAAGAAACTTGGTAGGAACAGAAATAATTGCTGATGCATCTGATTTAATCACGATCCAGGTTTTGCTCAATTTACCAGAACTTTCAGTCAATACTGCTGTCAGAAGAATGTTTTTGATTTCAACTGCTATGCATAAAGATGCAATGGCTTCTCTGGCTGAACAAAGTTATGATCTAGCAAGAACAATATTAAAATCAGATGATGAAGTAGATAGATTTAGTCTGTACATACTACGAAACCTCGTAATGGCAACAAAGAACGAGAGGATGCTTCAAGAAATAGGATTAAGGGGCCCCTCTGACAGTTTGAGTTATCGTGTTGCAGTACGAAGTATCGAGCGTGTGGCTGACCACGCTGCCGGTATTGCAGACAAATGCCTCAATATAACGGAGAAAATTTCAAAAGAAGCATTTCAAAAACTAGATAAGATGAGTAGAATATCGCTAGCACTACTTAATGACTCAGTCGAAGCTTTTCTACGAAGAGACTATTATCTGGCTGATAGCATTGTAGATAAAACAGAAGGCATACGTTCTTTGGAAAATGAGATAATTTTATTTCTTGACAAAGAAAAGGCTTCTTCCTCAACCCTGCATGAATCTACAAATGTTTATATCAAGCTAATTTTAGAGGACATACGAAGAACTGCGGAACATGCAAGTGATATAGCAGAAGCGGCTATGAATGAGACCGTGAGTGAAGTAATCGAAAAAATACCCAGTCGTGAGAGGAAGGTGGTTGCTCAATGATCCATCCGCCATATTACATAACTTTGTAGAGATGAATGCACTTTTCGTAAGATACTAATCAATCAAATTAATTAATACCAATCCTTGCATCAGCATTTTGTTCTGTAGTAGGGGCTAAATAGTCTTCGTAGAATAGATAAATGCTATGAAATAGAGTTATGACAATTCGACACGTTCTTTTATCCTGTCAAGCATCGAATCCAGCTTCTCAGAGCTAATCTGTGGTCTGTTCTTAAACATTGAATGAACTGGTCCTGCTCCGTCACCGCTGATACGTGGAATAATATGGATATGGACATGTAATATTTCCTGTCCGGCTTCTAAGCCGTTATGTATTGCTATAGTTGAAGCCTTGACACCTGTTGCCTCTTCCACTGCTGGAGTTACAACCCTTAGCAAATCAAATATTGCAGATGAAAACTCCCTATTCATATCCTGTACTTTAGAATAATGTCTTTTTGGAATGATCAGAGTGTGTCCTACAGATAAGGGAAAAGCATCTAGAAAAGCAACAGCTTTATCATTCTGACTAATAATTCTAGCAGAAATGCTACCATCGACAATTTTGCAAAAAGTACAATTCTTTTCTAACGTTTTCAATGACACTTAAAAATGATCTGCGCCATATTTATAAAATACTAATAAGAAAAGATCCCAAGAACAAATTATTTTTATCTATGGTAGACATTTGGGTGAAAAATAAGAAGGTATAAGGATCGTGTTTATTCCAGAGATTTACAAATCTTGGTAGTTTGCGATCTCCTGACAAAGACAGTTCTACTACGGCTAGAGATTTCATACTCTGATAATGTCTATACGGCTGTCATCTTTAGATGATTTAGTTGCTCTCGGCTATATGTTTTCCTTTTGTTCCTCAATAACGGTACATTCTGTCTTTACTCGTGTGCTCCCATCTTTACATAAACCATGTTTGCGTAACAGCTTGATGCACTTACGAGAATATCATAAAGGTCATATGCAGCATGAGAATGTTCTCAACAGACGATAATATCTTATTCTAAGGTCTTAATAATTTTTATCAATTAGTATCAACCACTGGAAATAACGTCTTTAGATTCACCTAATATAGCCATATTTGCACTAATTGTCCATCTTACTTCAATAATCTTTAGAAAACGTACGATAATGTAAAATAATGCATTTATAGATTGAACTAATTAATAATAATTCGTGTCTGTCCCACGAAGTGTTCCCATGCCCCAACTTGTCTGCAACGATGTCAAAAGAATAGTAGAACAGCAGCAGACTCTATTCGCTACTTTCTGGGACAAGGCGACACTAGCCGAACAGAAGACTGGAGAGATTGAAGAATGAGGGGTATTATGTAATGTATCATGAATCAGCTAACATAGAAATTATTCGAAATACTAGAGCGTCGATAAAGCGATCTTTTGATCTAGTAGAATCCGCAAGCGATGAAGTGTTGAGAATATTTTCATCAATCAACGCATTTCGTCGCCAAGCACGGATTGGAGTGCTTCACTTATTCAAAGAATCAATAGAGTATGGTGTAAAAATTAGAGTCTTGATACCTGCTGATTACCAGCAGATTACACAGATAATAAATGAAGTGAATTTGGTACTGCCTGAGTTATCCATTAGAAGCGTTGACATGAGTTTACAAAATACAATTGGAATTTTAGTTGTTGATCGAACACAATCTCTAATTATAGAAACAAAGGATGATACAAAAGATAATTCTTACGACGCAGCGGGACTGGGGGCATACTCTGATAGCAAGCCGATTGCTTTATCATATGCTTCAATCTTTGATAGTCTTTGGAAACAAAGAGAATTATATGAAAAATTAAATGAGACGTATGAGCAGCTAAAAATCAATAATAAAATGCAAAAAGAATTTCTCGATATAGCGGCTCATGAATTACGAACTCCTATCGAGCCGATACTTGGATTAACTGGAGTTCTACGTTCAGATAAAACAATGGATAGAGCAGCAGTAGAAGAATTACTGGATGTTATAGCTAGGAATGCAAAGAGGTTGCAGCGACTTGCCGATGACATTTTAGATGTTACAAAAATTGAAAGCCAATCATTGGAGCTAAAAAAAGAACTAATCAATGTAAATGATGTGATATCAAATACCGTACAGGAAATTAACAATCAAATAGATCATGATGTGAAAGTAGAATTGGTATTCATTCCTAGAGACCACGATATTATATTTGTAGAAGCAGATAAAGCAAGATTAACTCAAGTTATTTTCAATCTCTTAACTAACGCTGTTAAATTTACCAAGAAAGGCGGCGGCACTGTATCCATAACTCTAGAAGAAGAGAAAAAAGACAACGGCCCTCAAAAGCTTGCCGTTGTTACTGTCAAAGATTCTGGTACAGGAATAAATCAGGAGATATTGCCTAGATTATTTGAGAAATTCGCTTCAAAATCGTCTCACGGAACAGGTTTAGGATTGTTTATTTCTAAAAGTATCATTGAGGCTCATGGTGGAAAGATATGGGCTAAGAATAATACTGAAGATAAAGGAGCAACATTTGCATTCAGTCTACCATCAGCAAAAACAAGAGTTAAGATATAATATCTTAAGATATAATGTGGTCGACCATCGATAAAAATAACAAAAGAAGGATATCGTTAGTAGGCGATGATCTGACGTTATTTTACATTAAAAACGGTCTTAGAGTAGATTCATTCATTGATCCTACTTGAGCATTATAGAATTTCAAACCCGGGAATAATGCAAGTCCAATTCAATAATTGACCCTGAACTCTTCAAATTCACCAGTATACTTTTCATACTTTATATCAACGTCATTAACAGTAGCCTTTGGTGGGCCTGCGTGACACCATTCAATCACCTGTCCAACATCTGCCTCATATCCTTCTAAAAGCACCTCCACTCGTCCATCTTTTAGATTACGTACCCAACCCGTTACACCATGCCTAGAAG
>WJXE01000340.1 GCA_009665115.1 Nitrosopumilales archaeon | reverse complement strand
AACTGGAACATGGGATGAGATAATCAAACTACAATAATACCCAATCCGTTTACTAGCATATTGTTGTCCCATTACTCTAGGTTGTAAATTCGATATCCAATTCTAGATGGCTGCGTCTTCAGCATTCTATTCTATGCCTGGGTGTCTGTTTAATATATATAATACTTATTGTATCGACGCGAGTTGTTACGTTGTCGTTACTGTATCGAGATCATAAGTCTGCTTCGTATTGGCGCAACAGCTACGTTAAATACAATTTATGAATTGTTTCAATCAATAAAGAATGATCACAGGCTACTTCTGTGGTCACATAAAGAAGATGGTTTTCGCCCAAGGGCATAGTAATGCGTTTAATCTTTTCGTATTCTGCTAATACGTATTTTCCTCTTCCGAGCTTTGGTGCAAGTTCAGCGCGTATCTTCCATCCTTCCAACGCCATTTCAAGGGATTTCTTGCTCTCTTTTGAACTGAGCAGGTTCATAGTTCCTTCGCGGTGACCGGAGTACATTATTTCGCCCTTCAAATCAGATATAGTTACCACCCTAATCTTTTGATCACTTTTCATAATACTTTCATAAATGTGCTTAAAATCTGTCCACGTATGATGTATAAGTTTTTTTTGATGATCTGTTACTTTGCACTTGTCAGAACAATAACAATTTCCACAGCAAGGACACTCTATCACGTAGTCTTGCGATTTTCTGCCGCAAGTCGCACAAGTGGTGCTCATGTCCATAGTAGTAATAAGGAGCAAGTAAGATAAAAGGATCCAGATTCATAAACCCTGGGCCAATGACCGTAACCTCTTTAAAAATACGCGCATTGCCAGCTAAGTTAGGCAGTCGTAATACTATATCTGATAAATCAACTGTAGTGCGAGGTAGTTTAGTTGTTAAAGGACTGCAATGCGACAGCCGGATCTACTGAGTTGAATGTGCATATACTGCGAAATCCGGTTCTGAAATTCATTCATTTCGTTGCGAATTCTATGACAAACAAACGAAGAGGCCCAATATCTACATAAACTCTATTATTATGGATTTCAAGAGCCAAGCAGGCCACCCGTCGGTAATGGAAAGCCTACCACTGACCAGAAGTTACAGATATGAGCAAGACAGTACTTCCTCAACCGTGTTAGTATAGTTTTTGCAATCTTCTTGGTGACATCACGTAGTTACATTTCGATCCATTCAATTCAATTTACAAGAGCATTTCAACCTTCCACTGCTTCCTAGATATCCTAGAGAACGTTAGCAAAATTGACGAGATTTATAAGACTATAAGATCCTCCGAATTAGCAGGCAAATAGGCATGGGCGGTAGAAAAAGAAAAACAATTACAAGGCCACAGCGAAAGACTCGTAGTACTCAAGGACGCTGTCCAAAATGTAGTACAATTGTCAAATTCCTCGTAACTGGTCCTGTTGGGAAAGAAATCTATGAATGTACTGGGTGCATGACAAAATTTCCAATAGACGAGTTATAATGAGTTTAGGATAGTGCCATGGTTGCATGGCCGCTTAGACCTGCTAATCTGATTGTAATCACCCTTCTGGGATTCTCTTACTCTTTATCTTGTCACGCCTAACGATTTCTTTGTCAATTTCTTCTTGTTTTATTTTCTCTCCTCTGCGTCCTGGGGTTTTCCTTTCCTGCTGATTTACTTTCACTCTTTCTTCAACCAATTCGTCATTTTCTCTATAACTGTGAGCGTCCTGCTGCCTTTTCTTTCGCAGCTCTTCTGCATACCTTTCTCTAAAAGATCTCTCTTGATCTGTGTCATTATCAGACATGTAAATTAAACCTGAAGGACATAATCAATACATCACATTTTTATAAATTTTTAGTTACAAGTATTCTTTGCCTGTCTGAAGATGCAATTAGATTATAATAGCTCGCAAGCAATCAATACAATGGCTCCTAAAGATAGATATATTTGACTATATCACATCTACAAGCATTATACTTTTGAAAATCGAAGACTAAAGCGGTAAAATTTAGCGTTTCTGCTAACTATGGCGTTGCTCGCTGTCTTCACAAGGCCATGATGTGCCGTTCTTAAACTCACACATATTGATTCCCTTTATGTGTGACTTGTTTTTTTATGAGCTTGGACAGCTGGCTGTTGTGGCGGTTGCTCCTGTTGCTGCAATGCTATCCTATATTCATCAATTTTCTTCCTTGTTCGCAATTTGGCTTTATATTTCAAGTTTCGTGGCCTCGTTCTTAATCTATATCCACAACATGGACACCATAATCCGTCCCATTTCAAGAAGATTTCGCATACTTGACATCGTTTTTGTCCTGTGGAATAACGGCCAGTGCCTACTGGTTTCATCGCTTTATGGCGTATGCATATACCTTTGCAAGTCATGTGATTTTTTCCTGTAATCTCCTTGTTCATAGTTGAGACATCCTACTATTTCAGATTTTGTTACCCTAAAACGAGTTAATAGAGAAAAAAGGGGACTTGCTGGCTATGCGCTCAACCTAGGCCTATGAAATCTTGAATGTCCCCCTGGTAGCGGTGGAAGGATAAAGCAGGCTGTGGTGAAAAAATTACGTCACACTCAGTATTGGGACATATTAGGCT
>WJXE01000339.1 GCA_009665115.1 Nitrosopumilales archaeon | reverse complement strand
GTGCGTTACCAATAACTAGTAACATAATTCTGCTTTAACTATTATAATATTAAAATAAACCGTCGATGTTGACAATGTGTGTATCGTTCAAGGCCGAAGGGCAATCTTGACAAAGATATGTTAAATTTTCTGTCTTCCATGAATGACGATCTACAAATATTACATTATGACATACTGGGAAGTGAAGCGCATGTCATAATGCTACATGATATCGGAATATTGACTTTGCATGAAACAAAAAAGATTTTGGTGGCATTGGAACAAATCAGGCACAAACCGGCGTTGCTAACTACTGGAGATGTCGAAGATATCCACGAGTCTATCGAATCTCTTATCATACAACAAACCGGCGTCGACATTGGTGGGAAAATACAGATCGGTCGCTCAAGGAATGATCAGGTTATATTAGACATTCGTATGAAGGTCCGAGATGACATAAATGAAATATGCGAGAAGATAATTACTCTAATTACTTCACTCCTTAAAAAAGCAGACGAAAATATTGACACTATTATGCCAATGTATACCCATCTACGACAGGCACAAATAGGTACCTTTTCACATTTCGCATTATCATATGCAGATTCTCTCTTTAGGGATTTAGACAGGCTGTACATTACTTACGTAAGGATTAATCAATCTCCGCTCGGTGCCGGTGCTATAGGAGGGTCTAGGATAAAACTTAACAGGCAGAAGACTGCCAGATTGCTTGGATTTAAGGGCATCGTAAGAAATTCCATCGACGCTACTAGTTCGCGTGATACAATTATCGAATATACAATGGATCTCACCATTATAATGCTTACATTAAGCAGAATGACAGAAGATTTTATAATCTGGTCGACCGATGAGTTCGGTTATCTGGATATTTCAGATGAATATAGCTCATCATCCAGTGCTATGCCTCACAAAAAAAATCCTGATCCTCTCGAACTACTAAGAGCAAAGGCAGGAACAGTGTCTGGTAATTTGTTTACAATGATCACCATTATCAAGGCTATTCCATCAGGATATAGCAGGGATTTGCAGGAGATAAAAACATCATTATGGCAAGCCTCGGCTACGACGACTCAGGCACTGAAAATCATGAATTATGTTGTGAAATCGCT
This sequence comes from Nitrosopumilales archaeon, assembly GCA_009665115.1. Classification (GTDB taxonomy): domain Archaea; phylum Thermoproteota; class Nitrososphaeria; order Nitrososphaerales; family Nitrososphaeraceae; genus Nitrosopolaris. Next base: position 1,492 of record WJXE01000339.1, on the reverse strand, counting down.
GATCATAAACAAGGAAAGGATGCAGCAAGCATCCGGTAACAGCTATGCTATCTCATTCGATCTCGCAGAACTATTGGCTATCAAAAATGGGATGTCTTTCCGAACCGCCCATAAAGTGATGGGGTTACTAGTGCGGAAAGCGATAAGTAATAATAGACAACCACTCCGAATGCTTCGAGAGGAAGATATCAGGGAAGTGCTTGAAAGCTTGGGATCTAAGTTATCGGCAGAAGAAGTGTTGAAGGACATAAAGGAAACCGCTCCACAAAAATCAATCAGTTCGCGACAATCTTTAGGTTCCCCCAATCCAATGCAGGAGCAGACTATGGTTAAACTTTCGAGAGGAAGATTGTCTGCCTATTCGAAGCGAATCGCAAAACGCAAGGCACTTGTGGACGAAGCACTCAAAAATCTCACGAGAATGGTGAATAATTGTTCAAAAAAGGCCTGAAGAAAACAAGCGTATTATTAGATTGTTGGAGCATGCCGGCAAGATGGTAGCAACGAGAGTTGCCCCCGGGTCATTTACATAGTAATCCCTTTTCTGACATGCAGAAATGACTTTCAGGGGATGGGTCTGTCGGACAAAAAAATCCCAGATAGGTAAGCGTTGGGAGCGATTCATCAGTTCGGTCATCATAACTGCGCAGCTTCATTGAAGCTATCAAAAAAAGTGATTCACAAGAATAGCCCGGCCCAGATTCGAACTGGGGTCAAAGGCTCCAAAGGCCTCTATGCTTGGCCACTACATTCGGCAGAACTGCCAGTCCTCTACCGGGCTTCCGGGCGTATTTTTCCCTATATATTACCATCTTTAGAATGTTGCGTGCTTATATTCAGATACGAGAGCATTTTGTCTATAGGATCTTCCATTTTATCGAAAATGCATGCCGCCAGTCTTTTTTGTTTTTGCTTATACTTCTTATCCTTTAGCATCCTGTTAGTCAATCTTACTAGTTCGATGGAATTTGATGCCCTCTTCACGAGCCCTGTAGACACGAGATATTTCTCTACATAAAATCGAATTGGCGAGATAGAAATAGTAGGCGTTCCAAGAAGCGCGGCCTCGGAGGTCATTGTTCCTCCTGCCCCTATGAATACGTCTGATGAAGCTATCAGAGGAATTCCGTCGACAACGTTTCTAAGTATGAAGGCCCTTGCTTCATACCTCTCCATTAACTGTCGTATTTGTTCTTCATATCTACATAGAATAACGATATTGATTGAATTGTGTAAGTTATTTACTAGGGCATCCACCATAGAAATGCGGTTTTCTAACATCTTGTCTGCAATGTATGATGCCTTCGTTTCTTCGAGCCTAATCAGAACGATTTTTTTCCGGGGGTCAAGGTTCAATTCTCGTAAGCTTGCCGGAAATACAGATGGCGATGGCGACGGATCCCGCTTGAGCCATGCAACGGGATCCAGAGCTTTGTACTGTGTTATCTTTGTCTTTGAAATACCGAACGGAAGCCACGCAGAAATGGGGATT